>NZ_LZKV01000082.1:0-57259 GCF_001672995.1 Mycobacterium sp. 1482292.6
ATTCGTGTTCGTACCAGCCGCCGCCGATACCCATCTGGATGCGGCCACCGGAGATGATGTCGGCCGTCGCGGCGACCTTGGCCAGGTAGACGGGGTTGCGGTAGCTCATCGCCGTGCACATCTGGCCGAGCTTGATCCGCGAGGTGGTCGCCGCGTAGGCGGCCATCAGCGACCAGGCCTCGTGCGTGGCTTCCCCGGTCGGCACGGGCACGGTGTGGAAATGGTCGTAGACCCAGAGTGAATCCCAGCTGCCCTTGTCCGCGTGGTCGGCCAGCTCGCGCATCACCGCCCAGTGGTTCTCCGGTTCGATGCCGACCAGATCCATTCGCCAGCCCTGCGGGATGAAGAGACCAAAGCGCATACCCGGACTGTAGCCGCAACCCCGCGGCCGTCACCCGCCCAGCGCGTCGAGCGCGGCCGCGACCGACTTCGCTCGCGACACCTCGTGCGCAGCATCGGGGGACTTACGCTTACCGAACGTTAAGTAAGTATGGGAGATCGTCATGCGGATCCTCGTCTCGGGTGCCAGCATCGCCGGCCCGGTCCTGGCCTACTGGCTGACCCGTCACGGCTTCGACGTCACCGTGGTGGAGCGCGCACCGACACTACGCAAAACCGGCGGCCACGCCGTCGACTTGTTCCGTCCGGCAATGGAGATCTCGGCGAAGATGGGCGTCCTGCCACGCATCGAGGCGCGGGCCACCGGAACGGACCGGCTGACGATGCACCGGGAGGGCCGGACGAAGCCCACCCGGATCGACCTCACCAAGATCTACGCGGCCACCTCCGACCGGCACGTGGAGATCATGCGCGACGACCTCAGCGAGATCTACTACGACGCCGCGCGCGACGACGTCGAGTACCTGTTCGGTGACTCCATCATCGGGATCGAGCACGACGGCACCGTGACCTTCGAGCACGGCCCAGCGCGCACCTTCGACGTGATCGTGGGCGCCGACGGGCTGCATTCCAATGTGCGGCGCCTGACCTTCGGTGAAGACGCCGAGCTCACCCGCTTCCTCGGCGGCTACCTGTCGGTGGTCTCGGCGCCCAAGGCGCTGGTCGCGCCCGGCGAGATGGTCGCCCACATCGGGGTCGGGCGCTTCGCCGGCATCTACACCGCCGATCACCTGGACGACGCGCGGGCGGTGTTCATGTTCCGCAGCACGGCCGAATTGGATTACGACCACCGCGATGCGTTGCGGCAGAAGCGATTACTGCACGAGGCGTTTACCGGGATGCACGAGCAGGTGGACGGCTGGTTAAGCGAACTGGAGCGCACCCCCACCTTCTACTTCGACTCCATCACCCAGCTGCGCACCGATCGGTGGTCGCGCCGCCGGGTCACCCTGGTCGGGGACGCCGGATACTGTCCGGGGCCCGCGGTGGGCGGCAGCACCAGCCTCGCCGTCCTCGGCGCCTACGTGCTGGCCGGCGAGCTCGCCGAGGCCGACGGGGACCACCTGCGCGCCTTCGCCGCCTACGAACTCCGGATGCGCGAACCGGTGCACCGCAGCCGGTCGTTTGCCCGCGGTGCGGCCAAGGGCGTCATCCCCGGTTCACGAATCGGCCTGTGGGCGTTGACCCGTGGGGCCCAGCTGGTCTCGGCGATGCCCGGACCGCTGTCGCGGTCCTTGGCGAAGCTCAACACCAAGGGCGTGCGGATGCACGACTCGATGCCAGTCCCCGAGTACACCTTCAGCGACGTCTGACAGCATGTTGCGTAGAGCCGCGGACCCGAGTCACCGCGCGCCACCACGGGAAGGCTGCAGATGGAACTGACCGGTGTGGGGATCTGGAGCAGTCAACTGCGCTACGGCGACCCGGCCGAATCCGCCGACGCCGCAGCGGAACTCGACGACCTGGGCTTCCCCGCGCTGTGGATACCGGATGTCGGCGGTCCGGTGTTCGACGCGGTGGGTCATCTGCTCGGCGCGACCAAGCGGACCGTGATCGCCACCGGGATCCTGAACCTGTGGATGCATTCGCCCTCCGAGGTCGCCGACTCCTACGCGGCCCTGACCGCCGAGCACGGTGACCGCTTCCTGCTGGGCATCGGCGTCAGCCACGCGCCGCTGATCGATGCCGGCCAACCCGGGCGCTACCGTAAACCGCTGGCGGCGACGGCGGCGTTCCTGGACGGCTTGGATGCCGCGCCGCGGCCGGTGCCCGTCGAGCGCCGGGTCCTTGCCGCGCTCGGCCCCAAGATGCTGACCCTGTCGGCGACCCGCGCCGGGGGCGCCCACCCGTACCTGGTCACCCCCGAACACACCGCCTCCGCCCGTGCGACTTTGGGCCAGGGCCCATTGCTGCTGCCCGAACAGACGGTGATCCTGACCGACAGCGCCGAGGAGGCCCGCCAGATCGGAACCGATTGGCTGCGCGCGTATTTGGCCTTGCCCAACTACGCCAACAACCTGTTGCGCAGCGGCTTCTCCGAGGACGACCTGTCGCAGGTGAGCGACCGGCTCTTCAACGCGATCATCGCCTGGGGCGACGAAGAGGCCGTCATGCGCCGCGTCGCCGAACATCGTTCCGCCGGCGCCGACCACGTCTGCGTCCAGGTGCTGCTGGCCGATCCCCGCGCCTTCCCGCGCGAGGAATGGCGCCGGATCGCCGCCGCCTCCCGGTAGGGTGACCGGCCGCGTCGAAGCGGCCTAGGGTGAGCTATGGCTTCCAAACAGACGCTGTTTCGGATCTTCTACCGCATCGGTTTCACCCCGTGGGACGGTCATCCGCTCGCCCAGAGCGTGCGCGATCTCGTCGAGGGCACCCCCGACGCCGCCGCGCTCCCCGCAGGGTCGGCCCTGGAGGTCGGCTGCGGCACCGGCGACTGCTCCATCTACCTCGCCCAGCACGGCTGGAAGGTCACCGCGGTCGACTTCGTGGCCAAACCGCTCGAGCGCGCCCGCGCGAAGGCACAGGCTGCGGGCGCCACGGTCGACTTCGTCCAGGCCGACGTCACGCAGTTGAGCCGGACGGGCATCGGCACCAACTTCGGGTTGATCGTCGACAACGGGTGCCTGCACAACATGAGCGACGCGGATCGCGACGCCTATGTCCGCGAGATCAGCGCCCTTGCCGCACCCGACGCCCGCCTGCTGATCGTCGCGTTCGTGCCCGGTGGCCGGGTCGGCGTGCGCGGGATCGACCGCGCCGAGATGGAACGTCGATTCACCCAGAGCTGGACGCTGCTGTCGGCCGGCGCCGAACGCGAGCTGGACCGCGCCGAGAAGACGCCGGCGTGGTACTACCTATTCGCGCGCCGCGACACGTAACCTGTTGCGACGACACGCCGTAGCGCTTCGCAATGGCTTAAGTCTCGGCGCAGCGGCCGAGCCGCCGTACGCATAAGCCCCCGAAACCACGAGGTTTCGGGGGCTTATGCGCTTGCGTTGGTGCAGGCTAGGTCAGCGACGCCGGCGGCAGGAACCGGTCGCCGTAGCGGGCCGCAAGCTCCTTGGCCCGGGCCACGAAGGCTTCCTTGCCGATGCCGTGCTTGCCCTCGTAGCCGACGATGAACTGGGCGCTACCACCGGTGTAGGGCGGGAAGCCGATGCCCATGATCGACCCGATGTTGGCGTCGGCGGTCGACGTCAGCACGCCCTCGTCCAGGCACTTCTGCGTCTCGAGCGCCTCGGCGAACAACATGCGATCGATCATGTCCTGCAACGGAATATCGGCGCTACCGGACTTGAACGTCTCGCGCAGGCCCGGCCATAGCCGGGTGCGCTTGCCGTCGACGTACTCGTAGAAACCCGCGCCCTTCAGCCGCGACGGGCGGCCCAGCTCGATCATCTTCTCGACGACGGCCTCGGCCGGGTGCGGCTCGTAGGTGCCGCCCGCGTCCTCGACACCCTTGCGGGTGGCCGTGGCGATCTTGTGCATCAGCTCCAGGTTGAGCTCGTCGGACAGCTGCAGCGGCGGCGCCGGGTAGCCGGCCTGCGAACCGGCGTGCTCGACGCTGGCCGGCTCCACGCCCTCACCGAGCATGGCGAGCGCCTCGTTGACGAACGTGCCGATGACGCGGCTGGTGAAGAAGCCGCGGCTGTCGTTGACGACGATCGGGGTCTTGCCGATGGCCAGCGTGTAGTCGAACACCCGGGCCAGCGCCTCGTCGGAAGTCTTTTCGCCCCTGATGATTTCGACCAGCGGCATCTTGTCGACCGGCGAGAAGAAGTGGATCCCGATGAAGTCCTCCTGGCGCTTCACGCCGGTCGCCAGACCGGTGATCGGCAGCGTCGAGGTGTTCGACCCCAGCAGTGCGTTGGGCTCGACGATGTCCTCGATCTCCTGGAACACCTTGTGCTTGAGTTCCTGGTTCTCGAACACCGCCTCGATCACGAAATCGACGCCCTTGAAGGCCTCGGGGTCGGCGGCCGGGGTGATCCGGTCCAGCAGCGCCTTGCTCTTCTCCTCGGTGGTCTTGCCACGCTGAAGCGCCTTGGCCTCAAGCTTTTCCGAGTAGCCCTTGCCCTTCTCGGCGGCCTCGAGGCTGACGTCCTTGAGCACCACCTCGAAGCCGGCCTTGGCCGAGACGTAGGCGATACCGGCGCCCATCATGCCCGCACCCAGCACACCGATCTTGTTGATCTTGACCGGTTCGATGCCGTCGGGCCGCGACCCACCGCCGTTGATGTGCTGCAGGTCGAGGAAGAACGCCTGGATCATGTTCTTGGCGACCTGGCCGGTGACCAGCTGGGTGAAATAGCGGCTCTCGATGCGGCTGGCGGTGTCGAAGTCCACCTGCGCGCCCTCGACGGCCGCGTCCAGGATGGCGCGCGGCGCCGGCATCGGTGCGCCCTTGAGCTGCTTCTTGAGCAGCGCCGGGAACGACGGCAGGATGCCGGCCAGCGCGGGGCTGGCGGGGGTGCCGCCGGGCATCTTGTAGCCCTTTTTGTCCCATGGCTGGGTGTATGAGTCGGGGTCGTCCTTGACCTGTTTGATCCAGGCCTTGGCGGCGGGCACCAATTCGTCTACCGAGCCGACGATTTCGTCGACCAGGCCGATCTCCTTGGCCTTGTCGGCCTTGAACCGGGTGCCCTGCGACAGGATGTTCATGAAGGCGTTCTGGATGCCGAACATCCGCACGGTGCGGGTCACCCCGCCGCCGCCGGGCAGCAGGCCCAGCGTGACCTCGGGCAGGCCGACGACCAGGCCCTTGACGTCCGCGGCGATGCGGTGGTGACAGGCCAGCGCGATCTCCAGACCGCCGCCCAGCGCCGCGCCGTTGATGGCGGCCACCACCGGCTTGCCCAGCGTCTCGAGCGCACGCAGGTCACGCTTGACCGACTCGACGGTGTCGAACGCCTCCCCGGCGTTCTCCGGGCCGAGGTTGATCATGCCCTTCAGGTCACCACCGGCGAAGAAGGTCTTCTTCGCGCTGGTGATCACCACACCGGTGATCGAATCCTTCTCGGCGGCAAGGCGTTCCACAGCGTTGTGCATGGACTCGCTGTAGTGCTCGTTCATCACGTTGGCCGACCCGGTGGGGTCGTCCAGGGTCAGGGTGACGATGCCGTCGTCGTCCTTGTCCCACTGAATGGTGTTCTCTGCCATGGTCTTAAACCCTCTCGATGATGGTGGCGACACCCATGCCGCCGCCGATGCACAGCGTGATCAGCGCGCGACGCGCGTTGCGGCGCTCGAGCTCGTCGACCATGGTGCCGGTGATCATGGCGCCGGTGGCGCCCAGCGGGTGGCCCATCGCGATGGCGCCACCGTTGACGTTGAGCTTCTCGTCGGGGATGTTGAGGTCCTTCTGGAACTTCAGCACCACCGACGCGAACGCCTCGTTCAGCTCGAACAGGTCGATGTCGTCGATCGTCAGGCCCGCGCGGTCGAGCACCTTCTGCGTGGCCGGGGTCGGGCCGGTGAGCATGATGACCGGGTCCGAGCCGCTGGTGGCGGTGGCCACGATGCGTGCCCGCGGCGTCAGGCCCTGCGACTTGCCCGCGGCTTCCGAACCGACCAGCACCAGCGCGGCGCCATCGACGATGCCCGAGCTGTTGCCGCCGGTGTGGACGTGGTTGATCTTCTCGACCCAGTGGTACTTGGTGAGCGCAACGTCGTCGAACCCGCCCATCTCACCGATCCCGTCGAACGCGGTCTTCAGCTTGCCCAGGCCCTCGAGCGTGGTGTCGGGCCGCATGTGCTCGTCGTGGTCGAGGATGACCAGACCGTTCTGGTCGCGCACCGGCACCACCGACTTGGCGAAGTAGCCGCCCGACCACGCCGCGGCGGCCTTCTGCTGGCTGCGCAGCGCGTAGGCGTCGACGTCGTCGCGGGAGAAGCCCTCGATGGTGGCGATCAGGTCGGCGCCGATGCCCTGGGGCACGAAGCCGATCTGATAGTTGGTCTCGGGGTCGGTCGCCCAGGCGCCGCCGTCGGAGCCCATCGGCACCCGGCTCATCGACTCGACACCGCCGGCCAGCACCAGGTCGTCCCAGCCGGACCGGACCTTCTGGGCGGCGGTGTTGACGGCCTCGAGACCGGAGGCGCAGAACCGGTTGAGCTGCACGCCGCCGGTGGTCTCCGGCAGGCCGGCGGCCAGCACCGCGGTGCGGGCGATGTCGCCGCCCTGGTCACCGACCGGGGACACAACGCCCAGGATCATGTCGCTGATCAGGTTCTCGTCCAGGTCCGGGAACCGCCGGCGCAGCTCGTCCACCAGGCCCACGACCAGGTTGAGCGGCTTGACCTCGTTCAGCGAACCGTTGCGCTGCTTGCCCCGCGGGGTGCGGATGGCCTCATAGATAAAAGCTTCTTCGGACATGACGACTTCCTGTTCTGACGAATAGGGTTCGAATCCGTCTTCGAGATAGATTCCGCCCCACCCTAACAGGGTCCCCGGCCAACCTGTTGGTTGGGCAAGATCGCGCAGCTCAGAGGCACCGAGTGACGCACGCCACGCGTCGGCTTGCGGGGTCGGGCGGCCGCCCCGGCCAAACGTGCGACTACGTTCACGCTCGGCGACGAGTGTGCGCCTAACTTCACGCTTGGCTGGTGGGCGTCCCGGGCACTGGCCGTGGCCGACCCGCCTAAGCTCGACCACCATGACGGTGGAGCGATTGCGCCCCTACGCGACCACGGTGTTCGCCGAGATGTCGGCGCTGGCCGCGCGCATCGGAGCAGTGAACCTGGGCCAGGGGTTTCCCGACGAGGACGGCCCCCCGGCCATGCTCAAGGCCGCCCAGGAGGCCATCGCCGACGGCGTCAACCAGTACCCCCCGGGCATCGGCATCGCGCCGCTGCGCCACGCCATCGCCGCCCAGCGCCGGCGCCGCTACGGCATCGACTACGACCCCGACACCGAGGTGCTGGTGACGGTCGGGGCGACCGAGGCCATCGCCTCGGCGGTGATCGGCCTGGTCGAGCCGGGCTCCGAGGTCCTGCTGATCGAGCCGTTCTACGACTCCTACTCGCCGGTGGTGGCGATGGCCTCCGCGCAACGGGTGGCCGTGCCCCTGGTCCCCCACGGTCGCGGCTTCGCCCTGGACGCCGACGCGCTGCGCCGGGCGGTTACGCCCCGGACCCGGGCGCTGATCGTCAACTCACCGCACAACCCGACCGGCACCGTGCTGCGCGCCGAAGAGTTGGCGGCCATCGCCGAGGTGGCGGTCGCGGCCGACCTGCTGGTGATCACCGACGAGGTCTACGAGCATCTGGTATTCGACCGCCACCGACACGTGCCGCTGGCCGGCTTCGACGGCATGGCCGAGCGCACCATCACCATCTCCAGCGCGGCCAAGATGTTCAACTGCACCGGCTGGAAGATCGGATGGGCTTGCGGCCCAGCGCATCTGATCGCCGGGATGCGCGCGGCCAAACAGTACCTGAGCTATGTTGGCGGCGCGCCGTTCCAACCGGCGGTGGCGCTGGCCCTGGACACGGAGGACGCATGGGTGGACGACCTGCGCGCCACGCTGCAGGCCAGACGCGATCGGCTGGCCGCCGGGCTGATCGACGTCGGGTTCGAGGTGCACGACAGCGCCGGCACGTACTTCCTGTGCGCCGATCCGCGTCCGCTGGGATACGACGACAGCAGCGAGTTCTGCGCGGCGCTGCCGGAAAAGGTTGGCGTTGCCGCGATCCCGATGTCGGCGTTCTGTGACCCCGCTGCGACGAGCGGTCCGGCCGACGTGTGGAATCACTTGGTGCGCTTCACCTTCTGTAAACGTGACGACACGCTCGACGAGGCGATCAAGCGGCTGGCCGCGCTGAAAGACGCCGGTTAGCCGGCAGTGCCCATCACGCGCTTACGCAGACCCTCCAGCGCGGCGTGCAGGATTTTCTTGCGGGCCCGGGCGATCCAGAACTCCGGTAGCGGCGCCCACGGTTCGACGGTGATGGTGAAGCGCACCCTGGTCTTGTCCACGCCCAGCCGGCTCAGGTTGTACTCGCCGTGCTGACCGTGCTGCTGCGCCGTCTTCCGGGCGTCCCACACCATCCAGTCTGGGCCCCAATGGTATTCGAGCAATTCCGTGTCGTGGATGCCGGTCACCGAGATCGTGACCTTCACGTGGTGGGGGCGGCCGTCGGGATGCTTGTCGACGACCTCGACCCGCTTGTGGACCGACGACCACGAGGGCACGGCATCCATATCGGCGAGCGCCTCCATGATGACTTCCGGAGGCGCGTCGATGATGATTTCCGACGATGCTTGAACGGCCACTACTACTAAGTTAACGCCAGCGCAGCCACCGGCGAAGGCTATTCGGTCCCGGGGGACTCCCTGTCGCCCGAGACCAGGTCGCGCAACCCCTTCATGGAGGCGTCGAGAACGCTCTCGGCGGCCCGTCGCACGATGAACGCGGGCATGGGCCGGCCGGGTTCGACGGTGATGTCGAAGCGCACCCGAGTCTGGTCGATCCCTTCGGGTTTGAGGGTGTATTCGACGTGCTGCCCATGCTGCTGAGAGGTCCCCGTGGCGTCGTAGACGACCCAATCGGGACCCCAGTGATATTCCAGGACCTCCTTGTCGACCAGCCCGAGAATCTTGATGGTGGTCTTGACATGGTGGGGCCGGCCGTCGGGATAACGGTCGATCACTTCGATGTGTTTGTGCAGCGGCGACCACGATGACAGGACGCCGACATCTGTCAGCGCCTCCATGACCACTTCTGGCGGCGCGTTGACGACGAATTCCCGTGATGCTTTTACGGCCACTGAAGATCAACTTAGCAACGCCGATCCCGCTGCGGACGGATTCGGCGTAACCAGTTCCCTACCAGTTGATTTCGGCAAGCGGTGTGGTTTTCGCCGGCGGCGGTCCGACCGGTCCGGCCGGGGTCCGCGAAAAGCGTGGGGCGGGCGCGGCCTGGTCGGCGCCATGGGCGGTGATCACCGTGGACCGCGTCCGCAAGTGCTCGTCGGTGGCGGCCTCGCTCCACGTCAGCACTGCGGTGACGCACGCGTCGGTGCCGGCGAACGTCTGTGCCCACTCGTCGCGCGTGCGCCCGGCGAACCGCCGGGTGAAGATCTCGCGCATCCGCGGATACGAAGCTTTGTCGTGTTGGGCCGGCACGTCATCGGGTGACAGGCCAAGCCCATCGAGCAACGCCGCGAAGAATTGCGGCTCGATGGCGCCGACGGCCACGTACTTACCGTCGGCGGTCTCGTAGCAGCCATAGAACGGGGCGCCACCGTCGAGCAGAAACGATTCGCGCCGGTCGCGCAGTGCCCCAGTGGACTTCATGGTCCACATCATCTGGGACAGCAGGCTGACACCGTCGACCATCGCCGCGTCGATCACCTGCCCGGTGCCCGTGCGTTCGCGTTCGTAGAGGGCGGCCGCGATGCCGATCACCACCAGCATCGAGCCGCCGCCGAAGTCGGCGACCAGGTTCAGCGGCGGCATCGGTGGCCGGTCGGCATATCCCAGCGCCGACAGCGCACCGGTCTGCGCCAGGTAGTTGATGTCATGCCCGGCGGTCGCGGCCAGCGGCCCGTCCTGGCCCCAGCCGGTCATCCGGGCGTAGATCAGCCGCGGGTTGAGTGCCGCGCAGTCGTCGGGCCCGATGCCGAGCCGCTCGCAGGTTCCGGGCCGGAAGCAGTCCAGCAGCACGTCGGCCTTGGCGGCCAGGCCCAGCAGCGCCTGCGGCTGCGCCTTGACGTCCAGGTCGACGATCCGCTTGCCGCGATGCAGCAGATCACGACCCTCGGCTGGCATCGCGATCGCCACGCCTGTTTGGTGGCGACCCGCTTCGCCCGGCTTCGCCGCGCTCGCGATCGCCACGCCTGTTTGGTGGCGACCCGCTTCGCCCGGCTTCGCCGCGCTCGCGATCGCCACGCCGCCCGGCCGGCGCACCCGCACCACGTCCGCACCCAGGTCGGCGAGCAGCATTCCCGCGTGCGGCCCGGGCCCGATGCCGCCGAGTTCGATGACGCGCACCCCCGCCAGCGGCCCGCCACCGCCCACGGCGGCTAGTTACCCTTCTTCACCTGGAGCACCCGCTCGCGCAGCGCCTTGGTCGCCGAATCGATAGTTCCCTTCACGGCACGCTTGAGCACGAAGCCCGGCAGCGGCACGTTCGGGTCGGCCAGCAACTCGAACTTGACCAGGGTCCCCTCGCCCTGCGGCACCAGGGTGTACTTTCCGTCCTGCGCCTTCTGCTGCGAGGAGCTGACCAGCTTCCAGCTCACCACGTTGTCGCCCCAGGTGTAGGCCACCACCTGTTCATCGGTGATCCCGGCGACCTTGACCTTCATCCGCACTTGGCGGGGGCGCCCGTCGTCGCCGGTGTCGAGGATCTCCGCACTCTGATGCGGCTCCGACCAGTCGGGCATCGCTTCGAAGTCGGCGATGACGTCCAGAATCTCCTCGGGACTGGCTTCGATGACGATGTCGCGGGATTCTTTGAGTGCCATGGCCCGCACGATACTGGCACCGCGTCTCACCCGGAACGGATTGAACTTCGAGCGTACCGTCGTGCCTGTGACTGATGCCGCGACCGATACCGCATACACCGTCGGTGACTACCTGTTGGACCGTCTCGCCGAGCTCGGCGTCTCGGAGATCTTCGGTGTTCCCGGCGATTACAACCTGGAATTCCTCGACCACATCATCGCCCATCCCCGCATCCGCTGGGTCGGCAACGCCAACGAGCTCAACGCCGGCTACGCCGCCGACGGATACGGTCGCCTGCGCGGAATGTCGGCTTTGGTAACGACATTCGGCGTCGGCGAGCTCTCGGCGGCCAACGCGATCGCGGGCAGCTACGCCGAACAGGTACCCGTCGTGCACATCGTCGGCGGCCCGTCCAAGGACGCCCAGGGCACCCGCCGGGCGCTGCACCATTCGCTCGGCGACGGGGACTTCGAGCACTTCTTCCGGGTCAGCCGCGAAATCACCTGCGCCCAAACTAATCTCATGCCCGCGACGGCCCGCCGCGAGATCGACCGGGTGTTGTCGGAGGTGCGTGAGCAGAAACGCCCCGGCTACATCCTGCTGTCCACCGACGTGGCGCGCTTCCCCACCGAGCCGCCGGAGGCGCCGTTGCCCCGCTACACCGGGGGCACCAGTCCCCGCGCGCTGGCCATGTTCATCGAGGCGGCGAGCGCACTCATCGGCGACCACCAGGTCACGGTGCTCGCCGACCTGCTGGTGCACCGGCTGCAGGCGATCAAAGAACTCGAGGCGCTGCTGGCCGCCGACGTGGTGCCGCACGCCACGTTGATGTGGGGCAAGAGCCTGCTCGACGAGAGCTCACCCAACTTCCTGGGCATCTACGCCGGGTCGGCCAGCGCGCCGGCGGTGCGCGCCGCGATCGAGGACGCGCCCGTGCTGGTGACCGCCGGCGTCGTGTTCACCGACATGGTCAGCGGCTTCTTCAGCCAGCGCATCGACCCGGCCCGGACCATCGATGTGGGCCAGTATCAGAGCAGCGTGGCCGGGGAAGTCTTCGCGCCGTTGGAAATGGGCGCCGCGCTCGACGCGCTGGCCACCATCGTGGCCCGGCGCGGGGTCTCGTCGCCGCCGGTGGTCTCGCCGCCCGCCGAGCCGCTGCCGCCGCCCCCGCCCCGCGACGAACCGCTGACCCAGAAGATGTTGTGGGACCGCCTGTGTGTGGCCCTCACACCGGGCAACGTGGTGCTCGCCGACCAGGGCACCTCCTTCTACGGCATGGCCGACCACCGGCTGCCGCAGGGCGTGACGTTCATCGGTCAACCACTATGGGGCTCAATCGGTTACACGTTGCCCGCCGCGCTCGGGGCGGCCGTGGCGCACCCGGACCGCAGGACGGTGTTGATCATCGGCGACGGCGCGGCGCAACTGACCGTCCAGGAGCTGGGCGCCTTTTCGCGCGAGGGCCTGACCCCCGTCATCGTGGTGGTCAACAACGACGGCTACACGATCGAGCGGGCGATCCACGGCCAGACCGCGCCCTATAACGACATCGTGAGCTGGCAGTGGACGGACGTTCCCCGGGCGCTGGGCGTCACCGACCACTTGTCGTTCCGGGTGCAGACCTACGGCGAGCTCGACGACGCCCTGACCGCAGCGGCGCAGCACCAGGACCGCATGGTGTTCGTCGAGGTGATATTGCCACGGCTCGAAATCCCCAACCTGCTCGTCGACCTCGTCCGACCGACGTCACCGGACGGCAGCCCCCGGCGCTGACGGCCTAGCGCGACGAGTTTGGCGTTCGCTCCGGGCTGGAGGAGCGCAGGATGGCCTGCACCGTGCGCCGGCAGCGACCGCAGTCGGCGCCCGCCCCACAGGCCTGGGCGACTTCCTTGGTCGTCGACGCCCCGCATTCCACGGCCTCGGTCACGGTTTGGCTGGTGACGCCGTTACACAGGCATACGAACACCGGCGAGCCCTCAGTCCGCGCCGATGCGCATCATGTCGAAGAATCGGCCGACGAACAGCGGCGGGTAGGCACCGATGCCCGCGCCGGACATCCATTGCGCCGCGGCATCGGGGTGGTCGATCCAGCGCCGCGCGCTTTCCTCGTCGGGAAACTCCTGCAGGATCAGCACCTCGTGATCGTCGTCGAAAGCCTGGAATACCCACGTCTTTCGGATTCCGGCGGTGGTGAATCTGTCTATCGCCGTGCCGACTTCGGAGGTCAGCAGGGACACGTCGTTGACCGACGCGATGGCGGCCACCACGACGCCCGGTGCCGCAGGGGTTTTCGGTGGCTGCGCGATGAACCTGTCGACGATCTCGCCGGCGAAGACCGCGGGTATGTCCTCGACGCCGGCCTCGTCGAACCAGTCGAAGAAGACCCGGGAGCGCAACAGCTCCACGATCGGCTCCCTGCTGTGGACGCCGATCATCACCAACACCCGCCCGTGGTCATGTGTCGAGGTGTAGACGAGCACATGGTGTGCACCGATGTCGGCCAGGGCGGCCTTATTGCGTTCCAGCAGCGGCCAGACCCGGGTCGGGTCGGGGACGCGATAATCCGACGCGATCACCATTGAATGAATGTCGCCGTTGTTCACCGCAGTTGGTCCTTCATCACTTTCCCTGTGGCGTTGAGTGGAAGTGAATCAAGGAACTCTACCGCGCGCGGCACTTTGAACCCGGCCATCCGGTCCCGGCACCAGCCGATCAGCTCTTCGGCGCTGACATCGGCATTACGGACCACGAAAGCCTTGCCCACCTGGCCCATCCGCTCATCGGGGACACCGATGACGGCCGCCTGCGCGACGGCCGGGTGGCTGAGCAGGAAGCCCTCGATCTCGGCCGGGTAGGCGTTGAATCCACCGACGATGAACATGTCCTTTTTCCGGCCGACGATGCGCAGCCGACCGGCCTCGGTGAATTCCCCTAGATCCCCGGTGTGCAGCCACCCCTCGCCGTCGATCGCTTGGGCGGTGGCCTCCGGTTCGTCGAGGTACCCCTGCATGACTCCGTAGCCGCGGACCAGCACTTCGCCGTCGTCGGCGATGCGCACCTCGACCCCGTCGCACGGCACGCCCGCGGTGGTGGCCACATCCTCGAAGGAGTCGCCCGGCAGCGAAAGGGTGACGTTGCCGGCCTCGGTCAGGCCGTAACCCGTCATCAACGTCTGGAAGGGCAGCTCGTCGTGGATGCGCCGCACCAGCTCGACGGGAATGTCCGCGGCGCCGGTCACCCCCGCACGCAACGACGACAGCTTGGACTTGTCCCCCACCGTCAGCAACGAGTGATACAGCGTAGGCGGTCCGGGAAGCATTGTAATGCGTTCGCGTTCAATGAGGTTCACGACGATGTCGACGTCGAACACCGCGACGGGCAGCATCGTCGCACCGCGCAGGAAAGAGGTCACGAGGCCGGCCTTGAGCCCGAAGGTGTGGAAGTACGGGTTGATCTGGAGATAGCGGTCGCCCTCGCGCAGGTCCGCGAGCGTCGCCCACTCCTCGTACATGCGCAGCGTCTGGCCGTGATTCAGCATTGCGCCCTTCGGGCGCCCGGTGGTGCCCGAGGTGAAGATGATGTCCGAGGTATCGGTGCCGCGCACCGGACGCTCGAACGGTGAACCGCTGGACAGGAAGTCGGACTTCAGGTCGATGACCGGCACCCCGGCGGGGGCGGTGTAATCCTGGTTCAGAAAGCCCTTCTGGACCAGGACCGCCTTCACCTTGCTGCGGCCGATGATGTCACCGGCCTCTTCGGTCTTGAACCGGGTGTTGACCGGGACGAGCACACCGCCCGCGGTGAGCAACCCGAACGCGGCGATGATCCACTCGGCCGAATTCGGTGCCCAGATCGCGACGCGGTCGCCCTTTTCGATGCCGAGGTCAGCGAAAGCGCCTGCGGCGCAACGAATTCGCTCGACGACTTCGGCGAAAGTCAAACGCAGCGGACCGTCGACGACTGCTTCCGCATCGCCGAAGCGGTCCGCTGCGCTCAAGACCATCTCGGGGATGGTCTGCCATGCCTGGTTTGGCCGGTCGGTCACACCGTGACGAGCCGACCGAGGTTGCCGCCCATGATCTTGGCCTGGTCGTCAACGGACAGGTGCGACAGCGCGTTGACGTAGTACGTCGGCTCCGCCAGGCCCTCCGGGTGCGGCCAGTCCGAGCCGTACAAGACCTGATCCACACCGACGAGGCTGATCAGGTCGTCGATGCCGTCCTCGAAGAACGGGCTGACGTGGATCCGGTTCTTGACCGTCTCGACGGGGTCGCTCGGGAAGGCCTCCGGGGCCTTCCGGAAGACCTCGGCCAAGCCGTCGAGCAGCGGGGTCATCCACTTCGAACCGGCCTCGACGATCGCGACCTTCAGCTTCGGGTGGCGGTAGAGCGCGCCGTGGATCACCCACGAGCCCACCGCATCCT
This sequence comes from Mycobacterium sp. 1482292.6, assembly GCF_001672995.1. Lineage (NCBI taxonomy): Bacteria > Bacillati > Actinomycetota > Actinomycetes > Mycobacteriales > Mycobacteriaceae > Mycobacterium > Mycobacterium sp. 1482292.6. Next base: position 15,274 of record NZ_LZKV01000082.1, read on the forward strand.
GGATCGGCCGCCATTCGTTGAGAATGTTCATCGCATTGGTCTGGAACGGCAGCATTTCCTGTTCGGCGCCGTCCCACTCGGAGGTGTAGCGCGAGTAGCCGCTGTCGCTGGAGTGCATGCCGACCAGCACGTCGTGCTCGACGACCCTTTCCCAGAACGGGTCGAACTCGGGCACCGCGAACGACCGCGGGCCGCGGAAGCCGGGGACGGGAGCCGGTCGGATCAAAATGGCGCGGGCGCCGCGCTTGACCGCCCACTCCAGTTCCTCGATCGCCTTCTCCACGATCGGCAGCGTGATGACCGGCGTGGTGAAGATGCGGTTCTGGTAGTTGAAGCCCCAGACCTCGTCGAGCCACTCGTTCAACGCGTGAACCAGGACGTGGATGGCGACCGGGTCGTCGCGCAGCCGCTCCTCGAGCAGGCTGGCCAGCGTCGGGAACATCAGCGTGCGGTCCAGACCCAGCTCGTTCATCTTCTCCAGCCGCGGGCCGGGTTCGAAGAACGCCGGTATCGCGCGCATCGGCTCGCCGAACAGCTCGCGCTTGGATTTGCCGTCCGGGTTACCGAACTTGAAGTACTCCTCCCAGGCACCCGGCCGGGCGACGACCTCGAAGGTCGGGTTGGGAATGTAGTTGCTGATTTGGCCGCGGATGGCGATCTTCGTCCGCCCGTTGACCTGCACGTACTGGACATAGTCCTTGTACGCCTTGGGCAAGAACTTGGTCAGCGCTTCCGGCGGCTCGTACAGATGGTTGTCCGCGTCAAAGATCGGAAACGGGACGTCTTCCCGGTGCGACAACTGCCCCATGAAATCCTCCTTCTTGATTTGTGAGAATACTATTCTCTACAGGCGCCTAACCGCAACGTGCCCCCGCCGAACCGCTGTTCGACGAGGTCAGCACGACACGTAGATCTTGTAGGTGGCGGTGGCCGGTTCCCCGGGCTTGTCGGTCTTGTAGCCGTTGGCGGTGCCACTGACGGTGAATTTGTCACCCGTCATGCTCATGTCGCCGGTCCCGTCGCCGCCCCGGGAGTACATCCCGGTGAAGCCGCCCACATTCTGGATGTGCACCGACTCGACCGTCGCCGGTTGCGCGCTCTCGTCGACGATGAGCTTGGCGCCGGCAAAATCGCTACCGATGTCGATGGTCCGGGTCCATTCGCGTTGACCGCACTTGACGATATGAAAATTCCGGTCGTTGCCGTTGACGGTGACGGATGCCGTGCCGGCGAGTTGGGTCGGCGGTCGCGACGTGCACGCCGCGACCAAGGTAATGGTCAGGACCGCAGTGGCGGCCGCGATGGGACTCCGCACCGAGTCACCTCAATTCTCGCCGGCGAAAGTTCTTGGGCTGCAGCGATGATGTTATTCTCGCGAAAAGAGAATGCCAATATCGGGTTCTTGCCGAGGAGCGATAACAAGAACATGGTGGACCTGGAGATCGACGACGGGTTGGCCGTGGTCACCATCGACCGCCCGCACGCGCGCAACGCCATTGGCCTGGACACCATGGACCAGCTGGAGAAGGCGCTCGACGCGGCGGCGGATGCGCAGGCGCTGGTGATCAAGGGCGGCGGGGACAAGGCCTTCGTCTCCGGCGGTGACCTCAAGGAACTGAGCGCGCTGCGGACCGAGGAGGACGCCGCGGCGATGGCCCGGCGGATGCGGTCCATCTGCGACCAGCTGGCGGACTTCCCCGCCCCCGTCATCGCCGCGCTCAACGGTCACGCGTTCGGGGGCGGCGCCGAAGTCGCGGTCGCCGCCGACATCCGGGTGGCCGCCGACGACATCAAGATCGCCTTCAACCAGGTGCAGCTGGAGATCATGCCGGCCTGGGGCGGAGCCGAGCGGCTGGCCGCGCTGGTCGGAAAGAGCAAGGCGCTGCTGTTGGCCGGTTCGGGAACCGCCCTCGGCGCGGCCGAGGCCGAGCGGATCGGCCTGGTGGACCAGGTGCTGCCCCGCGCCGTCTTCGACTCACCCGACGAAGGATGGCGAGCGGTCGCGAGGTCGCTGGCCCGCCGCCCGGCGACGGAGATAAAGCGCGTAATCCGCGGAGTTTCTCCTGATGAGGCGATAGCATCCTTTGCGCGACTATGGGTTGCCGACCCACACTGGCAGGCCGCAGAACGGGTCATGAACCGCAACACCAAACCGCGCCCGGCAGCCGGAGGAGCGTCATGACCATGAACTTGAAGACGGTGCTGGGCGTCGGCCCCGCCATCTCGTTGGCCTGTCTGTTGGCCGCGGCGGGAGTGCTGGGGGGAAGCGGGCGGGCACACGCCGATGACCCCGTCATGCATCACGTCAGGTACACCGTCACCGCGCAGAATCCGATTTACACCAGCATCTATTACCTGGACCATCAGCCGGCCAAGTTCTCCGATTACAGCCACAACCCCTATTCGTTCACGCCACACGTCGACGTCGACCTCGCCCCGGGCAAACCGTGGGGCTTCGATCTGGACATGTCGGACCCCGATCATTACGCCATGGTCGTGGCGAGCACGGGCACGGAGCCCGGCACGCCGGGGCTTCACTGTGAGCTGGCGGTAGACGGCGCCGTCGTCGTATCCAAGGACGGCCCCAAAGGCGTGCTCTGCTCGCTGCGTAACTGGTGAACCAGCCAGGTCTCCGGCACACCCTCGATCGGTTGCGGTTCGCCTTCCAGGCGGCGCAGGTAGTTTTCGACCAACTCCACCGTCTCGGCATGGCCGGCGGACATGCCGATCGCCTGCTCGAGCACCAGAAAGCGCGAGAGGCTGCTCATCAGCACCGTCCACACCACCGGGGGGATGTCGATGTCCTGGCCCTCGTCTTGAATCCTGGAGCCGTAGCGCTCCAGCGCCGTCGCCACCGCTTGGCGCTGTTCTTCGCGGAAACGCTCTGCGTAATAAGCGATTTCGGCCCGCATGTCCTTACGGTGGTTGGCCAGCGCCATGAATTCCATGGAAATCCGGGTGAAGGCGGGGTCGGTGCCGAATCGCCACAGCGCCCACAGCGGCTGTGGCAACTTCAGCATTTGCGCGTGCGCCTCAAGGGCCTCTTCGGCCCGGCGGCGGAACACCTCGAGGAACAGCTCTTCCATGGTGCGGAAGTAGTAGTGCACCAGCTGGGGTTTCAATCCCGCCCGGCCCGCCAGCCGGCGCGACGTCACCGCGGCATACCCCTCTTCGAGCATCAGCTGCTCGGCAGCATCGAGCAACAGACCACGGTTTTTCGCGTCCGGCGCCCCGATCCTGCGGGCCGATGTCATGTCCCTGCTCCGTACTGTGTGCCATCCCGTGCCGACCACACGGATCGTATCGTGGCGCGGCGTTGCGATCTTGACCCTGACATTACCGCCATGCTAAGCAGGTGCTCAGCATATTTTCGATCTCGTAATCACGCGGCGATACCGCTTGCCCCGGTACACCACCGGTTAACCCAGCCCAGGGGGACGCACTGAAGATGAGCAACTTCGAGACGATTGACTTCTTCACCGATCCGACTTTGGTCCCGGATCCGCATCCGTACTTCGACTACCTGCGGAGCCAAAACCCCGTGCTGCGGCTGCCGCACTACGGCGTCGTCGCCGTCACCGGCTATGACGAGGCCTGCGAGATCTATAAGGACCCCGACACCTTCTCCAACATCGTCGCGCTCGGGGGGCCGTTCCCGCCGCTGCCCTTCACGCCCGAAGGCGACGACATCAGCGCCCAGATCGATGCGCACCGCAGCTCCTTCCCGATGAACGAGCACATGGTCACGATGGACCCGCCGGATCACACCAAGGCCCGGTCGGTGCTCGCCAAGCTGCTGACCCCGAGCCGGCTCAAGCAGAACGAGGAGTTCATGTGGCGCCTCGCCGACCGTCAGCTCGACGAGTTCCTCGGCATCGGTGAGTGCGAGTTCATCGCCGAATACTCCAAGCCGTTCGCCACTTTGGTGATCGCCGACCTGCTCGGGGTGCCGGAGGAAGACCACAAGGAGTTCCGCACCGTCCTGGGCGCCGACCGGCCGGGCGCGCGGGTGGGCGCGCTGGACCACGAATCGGTGGGCATCAACCCCCTCGAGTGGCTCGACGACAAGTTCTGTCACTACATCGAGGATCGGCGCCGTGAGCCGCGCGGCGACGTGCTGACCTTCCTGGCCGAAGCGAAGTACCCGGACGGGTCGACGCCCCCGGTGATAGAGGTGGTACGCTCGGCGACCTTCCTCTTCGCCGCGGGGCAGGAAACCACGGCCAAGCTGCTCAGCGCCGCCCTGCAGGTGCTCGGTGACCGGCCCGACATCCAGCAACAGTTGCGTGATGACCGCAGCCTGATTCCCGGGTTCATCGAGGAGTCGCTGCGCATGGACAGCCCGGTGAAGAGCGACTCACGCCTGGCCCGCAAGGCCACCAGCATCGGCGGTGTCGACATCCCCGCCGGCACCGTGGTCATGATCCTGCCGGGCGCCGCCAACCGCGACCCGCGCCGCTTCGACAACCCGCACGAATTCGACCTGCGCCGCAAGAACGTTCGCGAACACATGGCGTTCGCCCGCGGTGTGCACTCGTGTCCCGGCGGTCCGCTCGCCCGCGTCGAGGGCCGTGTCTCGATCGAGCGGATCCTGGACCGCATGCCGCACATCGAAATCAACGAAGCCCATCACGGGCCGGCCACCGAGCGCCGCTACAGCTACGAGCCGACGTACATCCTGCGGGGCCTCAGCGAACTGCACCTGACGTTCACCACCGCCGACGCGGTCGCGCCGGTCGCCTAGGGGTTCGACGCTCGCGAGCGCTACCGGACCTGCAGTCCCACGAAGTAACTGCCGAGCAAGACCACCGCGATCAGCACCACCCACGCGTCGGTGAGTCGGCACAGCAGGACCGGGGCGTCTCGCACCTCCATGAACTCGCGAAAGATGATGCGCACCTTGACCAGTGCGATGACGATGACGCTCGACGTGACCACGGCGCTGGACTTCAGCAATCCGCCGGCGGAGTGGTCGATCCCCAGATAGGCCAGCGTCAACGCGGCCAGGATCACCCAGACCAACAACAGCCTCTTGTTGAGTTTCACTGGGCTCACCTCACCACGTAGAGCAGCGCAAAGATCAGCACCCACAGGAAATCGATGGTGTGCCAATAGGTTGCGCAGGTTTCGACAAGGTTTTGGTCCCGCCGCGCCGGGCTCAGAAGTTGGTAGACGATGACGCCGAGCACGACGAAGCCGATCAGCAGGTGCACGAAGTGGATGCCGGTGAGGAAGAAATAGAACATGAAGAAGTCGTTGCTGTCGATGCCGTTTCCGGCGTGGACCAGTCGCGCCCACTCGAGCACCTTGAACGACAGGAAGACTGCGCCGAATGCGGCCGTGATGAAGACATCCCGGAGCGCCGGCCGGTAGGCGCCGGCGCGCGCCGACTGCACACACCGCGCCACCGACCATGAGCTGAGCAACAACACCAATGTGTTCAAGACCCCGACGCGCAGGTCGAGCTGAGCCTGTGAATGCAGGAACAGCTCGGGGTTGCGGCCGCGGGAGAACAGGTAGAAGCCGAAATACGCGGTGAACACCAGGGTTTCGAACAGGACGAACGCCCACATGTCGGGCTGGCCCGGCACAGCCCTCGCGCGCGCCGGCTTGCCGGCCAGGCCGGTCACTGCGCCACCGGACCCTTGGCCGGCAGGTCCGGCAGCACGCCGGTCCCGAAGTCTTCGCGGCGGATCATCTGGAACAGCATGACGATGAACGTGACCTGGTAGATGCCGAACACCACCATATCGAGCCACCACGCGATCTCGCCATCCCACGCGAACACGCCGCGCCGGAAGATCCAGCACGGCGCCACGACCACCTCGGTCAGCGCGTTGCACAGGTTGAGATAGCCGAACCACTTGGGAAATACCCGATTCTTGTCGAGCAGGATCGCCACCATCCAGATGAGCGAGCCGATCAGAAACACCCCCATCGTTCCGTCAAAAGACAGGAACGCGAAGTCATACAGCCAGCCGATCACCCGGGGATCGCGGTCCGGTCGCAGCGTGCCGACGATCAGCGCGATGTTGAGCAGCAGCATGCCGGGTACCGCGCTGAGCGAGTAGATGAGCAGATACGAGTAAGCGAACGCCCGGCTGACCGACATGCGCCGCATCGAATAGGCGATGAGGGCGTTGTTGACCGCGATCATGCCGCTGATGGCGAAGATGACGCCGAAGCCGACGGGTATGCCGAGGCGACGTTCGGCGAACCAGTGGACCTGTGTCGCGAGATCCCAGGTGGGTTCCGGCGGCGGCTGGACCTGCGCCACGATGAAGAACATGGGGAAGAAGAGGCCGTAGAACACCATGAGCACCCCCCACGCCAGCCACAGCTCTCGCTTGGGGTCGCGGCGCAGGTGCCAGCCGATCCGGTGATGCAGCGGGCCCGGGGGCGGCGTGGCCGGGGACGGCGGCGGTGTGATCACCGCGCTCATGCGGTAGCCAATTCCGTTGGGCAATCACGGCTTTCGGCCCGCTCGCGGTAAACGGCTCGACCCAGGACAACACCCATCACGATGATCCACAGGGCAATGGCGGCGTTTTTCACCCAGAACGACAGCAAGCCGTCCCACGCCAGCGGGCCGGTCAACGCCACGCCGACGAAGGACGCCGGCGCCAGCGCGGCCGCCACCAGCAGGTTGAAGTGGGCCACCCAGCGGTTGAACACCGGGCGCGACTTGTCATCGAAATAGATCGCCAGGGCCAGGATTACGCACTGCCCGATGAAGAACGGGACCAGAATGGTGAAGGTGATCCAGCCGAGATCGTTGAGCAGCTGGGTCAACTCGGGGCTGCGCTCCGGTCGAAAGGCGGCCAGCAGCCAGCAGACGTTGGCAACGAGAAACAACGTCGGACCACCGGCCGCGCACCCGAGCATCGCGTAGGAAAAGATTGGCGTCCGATGCGCCATGCGGCGAATCTGCAGCACGATCAGGGCCAGGATCGGCACGAGGCACACGCCGAACCAATTGAACAGGATCATGCTGGAACGGATCTGGGGAATATGCGCCGGATCGCGGTAGAACGCGGCCACCTGTTCGGCCGACATGGTGGGTGACATCGGCGGGTTGAACCCTGGAAACAGGAAGAAGGACGCGATCCACAGGATCAGCGCCGCGGGCAATGTCCAGAGCAGAATCAGCTCGCCATCGGTCCGCCGCGCGGCGGTTCGCACCGATTGGGTACCGTCCCCGTCGTTTCCGCCGACGTCGGACATCGGCACTCCTTCCCCGCACGAAATCGCCGCCGAAACCCGGCTAGTGAGCGAAGCTAGCCGATCGGCTAGCCAGGGTCAATAGCGTCGTCTAGTCTCGGTGCGTGGGAACAGCGCGGCAGCCGGACACCGGTGAGCAATTCTGGCTCATCGAGCACAGTCCTGCCCGGACACGGGTACTCGATGCCGCGCTGGATCTGATCGCCAACCACGGCGTGAGCGGTACGTCACTGCAGATGATCGCCGACGCCGTCGGTATCACGAAAGCTGCTGTCTACCATCAATTCCGGACCAAAGAGCAGATCGTGATCGCCGTGACCGAGCGCGAACTCGGCCGGCTCGAGCCCGCGCTGGAGGCGGCCGAAGCGTACGACGACGGGCCCCAGGCTCGAGATGCGTTGCTGGTGGGCGTGATCGAGATGGCCGTTCGGGACCGCCGGCTGGTGCGCACGCTGCAATTCGATCCCGTCGTCGTCCGGCTGCTGGCCGAGCACAAGCCGTTTCAACATTTCATGGACCGTCTGTATCGGGTGCTGCTGAGCGATGCGGGCCTGGACGGGCGGATCGAGGCCGCCATGTTCTCCGGCGCGCTGAGCACCGCGGTCATGCATCCGTTGGTGGCCGACATCGACGACGAGACCTTGCTCGAACGGGTTACCGATTTGAGCCGGCGCCTGCTCGGTCTGCCTCGACCATCCCGCGACTGACCGCGCCGCGGCTACGTGTCGGCGCGGACCCAGCTCGAGATGCCGTCGTGCGCGATACAGATCAGGAACAGACCATCGGGCGCCTGCGCGACGTAGTTCAGATAGTTCGTGCAGTCGGAGTTTTCGTCCTTGACACCCGCCATCGGCGGTGAGCGGAACCATCGCGGCTGGTATCGCCTCGGCGAGCCGCAGAACATCAGCCGGCCCGGCTCCGAGGCGAAGGAGACGTATCCGTCGGCGACACCGAAGGCGTAGTAGGTGGTGTTGTCACACGGTGCGCCGAGAACCTGATGGGGCATGATGCCCGGGGTGCAGGCTGGGTAGTCGCAGACGGTCGGCCCGGCCGAGGCTGGCGGCGCCGCCACCACCCCGGCGCCGAGCAACGCGGCAACCATAGCCACGATTGATCGCACCCGATTACTCTGCCACACCTGAAAAGAAAATTCTCCTGGTTGGAGAAGATCACCTGGGCCGAACGGTGTTCGGCGACGCGCCATGCCGAAACACCGCGGTGGCCGCTCCCCGGCGAGCCGGCATTTCCGCATGTAAGGCCTCGGGTGGGCGGCCGACCGACGACGGCATTGAGCCCGGGCGGCGGTGATAAGCTGCTTCTCCGTGCACGATCCGGAGGGGCCTGACGCCGACCCACGTGAGGACGCGGCGCCAGACGAAGTTGCCCGGGCCGAAGCGCGGGCCGAGGCGGCGCGGGCACGCCTGTCGCAACTGCGCCGGGCCGCCGAAACCGGGAGCGTGGACGACGAGGACGATGCCTCCCAAGACGCCGAGCAGCGCCCCGCGAAGACCCGCAAGCGGCTACGCCTGCGGCGTCCGGGACGCCCACGGTGGCTGCGGCGTCCCAAGCGGAAAACGGTAGCGGTCGGCGTCGGCTCCGTGCTCTTCTCGGCCTCTGTCGCCGCGACCGGTTACATGCTGTGGCAGCACCACATCGGCGTGCATAATCGCCAACTCGCCGCGGAGTTCAGTGCGGCCGCCCGGCAAGGGATCACGGCTTTCATGTCAATCGACCCCGCTCATGCCAAGGAGGATGTCCAGCGCGCGATCGATGCCTCCACCGGCGACCAGAAGAACCAGCTGGCTGTGCTGTCGACCCTGATCGTCAATAAGGCCGAGGAGACGAAGGTCGGCAGCACGGTCACCGTCGAAGCGGTCGCCGTCCAATCGTTGAGCGACAATTCGGGAGTCGTGCTGGTGGCGGCGAAGACCACTCCCACTGGGCCGGATAACGCCAAACCGCCGCCGGCCTTGTTTCGGCTCAGCGTCAACATGGACCGCGACGGCGGCCAGCTCAAAATGTCGAAAATCGAATTCCTGCGATGACTGTCGAGCATGGCTCGTCGCCGGACGACACCGAAAAGATTGACGGAGTCCAGACTTCATCCGCCGAGGAGAACGACGGGCCGCCCGCTGGCGAGGACCCGGCACGCACGGGCCGGCTGGCGGTGATTCGGCGCCGAGCCCGCCCGTATTTGGCACGGTGGCGTGCGATCGTCGCGACGGCGTTGGTGGTTGCCGCCGTGGGAGTCGCCGCAGGCGTGTACTTCTTCGTGTACCGGCCGGACCAGCAGGTCAATGACGCGGCGGCGGGCCGGGCAATCCGGGCGGCGTCAGACGGTGCGGTGGCGGCGCTGTCGTATTCCTACGACCATTTGAACCGCGATTTCGACAACGCGAAATCACATCTCACCGGCGACTTTCTGGCCTATTACAGCAAATTCGCCGACGAGGTCGTCGCGCCGGTGGCGGAGAAGGGACAATTGACGGCGTCCGCCAAGGTGATTCGGGCCGCGGTCTCGGAATTGCATCCCGATTCGGCAGTCGTGCTGATTTTCGTCGACCAGACGACGGCAAGCGTGCACAAGAAGGATCCCGAGAAAACGCAGAGCAGCGTCCTTGTCACGCTGAAAAAAGTCAATGGGTCCTGGCTGATTGCAAAATTCGACCCGTCCGGATAAGCGGGGTAGATCTTGTCCCAACCGTTACCTGGCAGGCCGAAGCGGTGTAACGTCATCGGTCGAGAACGCCGCAACCGACGGCGAAAAGGCGCCTATAGGCACTCTCGGATTACGCGCTTCGAGGAGCACCTGATGCGTTCAGTCAAAACACTCACCACCGCAACGCTGGTTGCTGCCACCGCATTCGGCGGTTTGAGCGCTGCGCCCACTGCCCAGGCGATAACCAAGGAAGACGTGGCCCTCAACGGAACCTACCGCGCCACGTCCATCGGCGATTGGGCCCAGCGAAATGACCAGTACTTCGGCGAACCGACGGTCTACCAGGTATGGACCATCAGCTCGACGTGTGACTCGACCTTGGAATGCCATGGCACGGTGACGAGCGACCAGGGATGGACCGCGCCCCTATATATGAAAGATGGGGAGATGTGGAAGGTGAGGCGCGAAGTTCCGAACTGGGAGCGGTGCGAGGACGGTACGGCGTTCCCCGGGCAGCAGCAATACTTCTTCTTCCCGGTCAATGACAATGGTGGATTCCAGATCGGCTCGCGGGTCCTCTCGGGCAAGGACAAGACGGTCGGTCCGAGCGGTGCGTGCGGGCAAAACAATTGGCTCGATATCACGATGCCGTTGCGGTTAGACCAGCTCTCCTGACCGGCCGGGCGTAGCTTCGTCGCCTCGCCCCCTGGGCCGCTTCGGCTGGCGAATTCAGGTGGGCAGCATGTCCTTCCACGTCTTGGGCGCTTTCGGAGCGACGAGATCCGACTGCTGATACAACTTCCCGTCCGGACCGACGTAACGACCGGTGTGCGGATCGTACTTTGCCACCACGACCGAGGGCGCGGGCTTAGATGCGTTGGCTCCGAACGAGCTTGGCGCGGCCTGGGGTCCGCCGCCGCCAGCCGTGTCGGCCGGTGCGGGATCGGCCGGTGCAGAGTCGGCCGGCGCGGGACCGGGAGCAACGAGCGGGGCTAACGGCAGTGCCGGCGGCGCGGCCGGCGGCGGGGGAAGTTCTCCCGCCGCAGGGACGTCGAGTGGCGCAATGGGCGGAAGGTCCGCCGACATTCGCGACATCGGCGCCAGCGCTGGTCCCGACGACGGCAACGGGGGGACGGCGGCCCCCACCGTGCCCGGCGGCGGATTTTCTCCCCGCGGCCCCGCAGGGGCACCGCGCGGCACCGCCCCCGGCGGCAGCGGCGTTCCCTCGACCGGTCCGAAGATCCTGTCATTGGTGGTGATTCGGTCATCGGGCGGCACACCCTGGGCGATCAGGTTGGGATCCAGCGGGTAGGGACCGAGGGTGTGCTGGCGCATCGCCAGCGGCATGTACGGCTTGTCGCTGTTGCAGATTTCGACGGTCGGGGCGCGCTTACCCGGGTGACCCATGCAGGGATAGTTGCGGGCACCGCGCACCGCGATCGGTGAATCCTGCGGCAGTTTGCAATACAACCCGTCCGGTGTGTCGATGTCGGTCAGATCGTCCGGGGACCGCCAGGTGTTGGGTGGCATGAAGCCGACCGTACAAATAGGTGGGTCGTCGACCGTGGCCGCGAAGTCGCCGTAAGCCCTACCGTCCGGGTGGTTTTCACCCTGAGCGGCCTGCTCGATGGCAACGCCCGACGGCAGCAGGACCAGCAGCTGCTCGATGGAAGGGTGATAGGTGACGCCGATCTGCCCGATGGTGGTCAGGTTGGCAAGCAGCACCGGCAGCGTCGGTTTGATCTGTTCGAGAAGCCGCGACGCTTCATTCGCGGCGTCAGGGCCCTTCTCCAGGATGGTGCGGAAGTGAGAATCGTTGTTCACCAACGTATCCGAGATGCCGGCGAAGCTGTGCGCCCACGTTCGGATCGAATCGGTGGTTCGCGCCTGGGTGTCCAGCAGCGGTCCGGTGTCCTCGGTGAGGGCTCGGGTGCGGTCGACGACGCCGTTGGCGTCGCGGGACAGCGTCTTCGAGGAATCGATCAGTGACCCCAGGTCGTAACCGGAACCGTTGAAGCCCTGAAAGGACTCGTCCAGCAATTGGCCGAGCTTGGTCTTCGGGATGCTTTGGACCAACGCGTTGACCTGCTCGAGCATCGGGCCGACCGGCTGCGGAATTGTCGTGTCGCGCACGGCGATAACCGACCCGTCGTGCAGATATGGCGGCGAATTCGTCTTGGGCCGTAGGTCCACGTACTGCTCACCCACGGCGGAGACACTGAGCACCTGCGCGGTCAGGTCCGACGGGACCTTGGGTGAAGTGCTAAGCGACAGCGTCGCTTTCGCGCCGGTCGGCGTCAAACCCACCGAGGTGACCTTGCCGAGCTGAACCCCGCGGTAGGTCACATTGGAAAACCGGTACAGGCCGCCGGTGGCCGGTAGCTCCAGCGTCACCGTCATCCGGCCGATGCCCAGCAGTGTCGGCGCTTGGATGTAGAACAGGACCATCGAGATCACGCCGATGGTTCCGGCGATCACGAACACCGCCAGCTGGATCCGAACGAAGCGCGTCAGCATCTATCCACCCGCTCCCGTTCCGGGCGCCTCCGCGGGCACCGGCGATTGACCAAGACCCGCGTCGGGCACCGGCGGCGGCCCGGGCAGCGGGCCCGCGTTCGGCGGCGGCCCGGGCAGCGGGCCCGCGTTCGGCGGCGGCCCGGGCAGCGGGCCGTAAGCCGACGACGGTCCGGGCACCGCACCCGGCGGTGGTGGCGGCAACGGCAATGCGTTGGGATCGATCCACGGCGGCCTCAGCGGGTTATGCAACGGATCGAGTGTGTAATTCAAGCGATACGGGTCCCCGGGCACCGGTGGTACGGGCATATCCAGCTGCCCCCAGTGGGTTCCCAGGAACAATCCCTTCTTGAGCCGCGGGATCGTGAGGTCGAAATCGAAATGCAGGTTGAAGAAGTCACCTCGGACCGCGCGGTCGACGAAGTTCTGGGTGAACGGGAACACGAACGATGCCGCGATGGCCGCGCCGAAGTCCGGTCCGACGTCGGCGAGCGCCTTGATGGTCGGCTCCAGGTTTTTGAGGTTCGTGACCAGGTCGGCCTGGGAGTCGTTGATCAGCCGGGTGGCGGTGTTGCTGAACACGCGAAGATGATCCAGGGCGGCCGTCAGGCGCGGCCGCTCCTTGATCAACACCTCCAGCGCCGGCGGTATCTTGCGCAGCGCGTCGGTGACCACGTCGCGTTGGTCGGCGAAGGTGGCGGCCAGCCGATTCAACGCCTGGATGGAGGCGACGAGGTTGTCGCGCTGGTCGTCCAGCGTGCCCACGAACGTGTCCAGGCGGGTGATCAGATCACGCACCGCGCCCTCGCGCCCGGACAGGGCGGCAGAGAAATTGTGGATGACCTCGCCGATCTGTCCCAGTCCACCGCCGTTGACGACCGCGCCCAACGACGACAGCGTCTGCTCCGTCGACGGGTAGGCCGATGACCGGCTGAGTGGGATGGTGGCGCCGGGCTGCAGCCGTCCGCTGCCCTGCTGACCGAGCGGTGTGTTGAGCTCCACATGCATCGAGCCCAGCAGGCTGGTCTGACCGACGGTGGCTACCACGTTGGCGGGGACCACGACATCGCGCTTGACCGAGATCTCGACGTCGGCGTGCCAGCCTTGCACCCGCATCGTGCCGACGCTGCCGACGACGACGTCATCGATCATCACGGGCGAATTCGATTCCATCGTCCCGACATTCGGAAGTTCGACGTGGTAGATGTTGGCTCCGGGACCGCGTCCGACCGCACCGGGCAGCGGTAGCGAATTCAGGCCGTGGAATGCGCAACCCGTCGTCGTCAACGCCACGCAACAGCCGACGGTGAACATCCGCCGAGCGACCACTCGAGCGATCATTGTTGTGGCCCCTCGTCTGGCAGCAGCATGCCCGACACGGTCGGCGCCGGTGGTGGCGGCACCGGTGTCGACGGCGGCGGCGGCAGCGGCATCGCCGCGCCCGGTATCCGCGCCGGCGGCACCGCCCCCGGCGGTCCCACCGGATCACCCGGCAGGCCGGTATAGGCCGACACCTCAGGCGGGATCTCGGGCGGTCCGGGTTTCGGGCCCTCGCCGCCAGGCGCCAGGCGCGGTTCGGTGTAGAGAACCCTGGCCGGGTCGACCGACTTGGATATGAACGGGTTGATCGGAATTGGCGAATTGTTCCAGCTCGTCTGCCGCAGCCCCGGCCCCAGGAACAGGGAGCACAGCTTGCCCGATTCGACCGCGGTGATGTTCTCGATGGCACCGATCTGCGTGCAGCCCGGAGTGGACAGCAGAACCTGACCGCCCCACGTGGGATTCGACATATTCATCAGCCCGAACCCGCCGACGATGGTTCCGGTGTCCGCGTTGTAGTCGTTGAAGAAGTTGCCGAACGCGTTCGGCGCGCCGTGCAGAATGTTTTCCAGGGCCATGTGGTGATCGACCAGGTTCTGCGTGACATCGGCCAACCGGGCGATCTGCTCGCTGGTCTGGTTGCGGGTCCCGGCGATGAACCGCCGCACCTCGCCGACCGCCGTCGACAGATCGGTCAGCGCCGCATCCAGATCGGATTTGCTGTCGTTGACCACGCTGGTGAGCGTTGCGAGGCGACCGTTGAACTGCTCGATCTGCACGTTGCTGTCGCGCAGCGCGCCGACGAAGGTCTGCAGGTTCTTGATGATGTCGACGATGTTGCCGCTGCCGTTGGCGAGGATCCGGCCCACCCCGGACAGTTGAGCGAGCGTTTGCCGCAGCTTGTCGCCGTTGCCGTCGAGCGCGTCGGCGGCACTGTCGATGAACCGGCCCACCGACGTGCCCGAGACCCCGCTCTTGGGTCCCAAATCCGTTGCCAGCCGCATCAACTGGGTTTTGACTTCATCCCACTCGACCGGCACCGCGGTCCGTTCGACGGGGATGACCGCCCCGTCGCGCATGACCGGCCCACTGTCGCGATAGGCCGGCGAGAGCTGGACATAGCGGGCGGCCACCAGATTCGGCGCGACGATCACCGCCTTGGCGTCCGCCGGAATGGGCACGCCGCGGTCGACCTTGAGGACCATCTTGGCCTGGGTGCCCTGCGGCTGAATGGATTTGATGTTGCCGACCTTGACACCGGACACCCGCACCTCGTCATGGGGATAGATCGCGGTGGCGGTGGTGAAATACGCGGTGATCGTGCGTGGCCCGAAGAACGTGTTCCGGACGACCATGGCGGCGCCGGCAATGATCAGCCCGACCAGGACGGCCGCCGTCACGGCCGCCAGCCGCTTGCGCGGAATCCGGGAGATCCGGGAGCTCACTGTGATCCTCCGATCCGTCCGCCCAACGTGCAGCCAGGGCACTGTGGAATGAGGTTGTACGGCCAGGGGGTCAGGGCCCGAGGTACCGGTGACGGGAAGCCGGGGCCCTTGGAGGTATCGAAGGTGCGGAATCCCCAGAGGTAGTCGAACAACTCCTGGAAGAGTTGCGGAACAAGGAAGTTCGGGGCGAACGCCTGGTAGGCGTACATACCGGAGATTGCCTCGCCGACTGTGATCTGGAATTTGGCGAGGCCCGGCAGCGCTTTGCCGATGTTGTCGCGGTTCTTCTCCAGGACGCCGGTCACCCGGTTCAGCCGCTCCAGAGTAGGTGCGAGTGTGGCTTCGTTGTCGTGCACCAACCCCGTGAGCTGCTTGGCCACCACCGAGGTGTTGGCCAGCAGGTCGACGATCTCTTGCCGGCGTGCGACCAGCACTTGGAGCAGGGAATCGGAGTTGAGGATGAGCTTGTTGACCTGCATGCTGCGTTCCGAAAGTATCCCGGTGACGTCGCCGGCGCTCTTGAACAACTCGCCCAGGTTCTTGTTGCGGCTGTTGAGGGTTCGCGATAGCCGGGTGAGCGCGTCGAAGGCCGGCCCCATCTGGGGTGCGATCTGGTCGAGCGTCGCCGCCAGCGTGTCCAGCGACTGATTCAGCGCGGTGGTGTTGGTGCCGGCCGTGTCCGACGTCAGGTCACTGACCGCTTCGCTCAGCGAGTAGGGCGAAGACGTGCGCGAGACGGGGATCAGCGTCATCGGGTGCATCGTGCCGCTGCCGGCGGACTCCACCGTCAGCATTCGCTCGCCCAGCAGCGTGCCGGTGCGGATGTGCGCGGAAGTCTCGGAGCCGAGCAGGATGTTGCCCTTCATCGCGAACGTCACCAGAGCGTCGCCATGGCTGAGCTTCACATCCGAGACGGAGCCGACCTTCATGCCCGACACGATCACGGGGTTGCCTACCGCCAGGCCGCCGGCTTCGGTGAACAGCGCCTGGTAGCGCACCATCGTCGCCCATTGGATGAATCGGTCGGGCGACAGTCCGACCAGGATGACCATCACCGCCAGGACGACGCCGATGAGTCCGGGCTTGACGAGCCCAGCTCCGCGATACTTGAGCATTAGGGTTCCGTGCACCTTCCTGCATCTGACCTGAAGATGTTGGCGCGCACGGTCTTACCTGAAAGATCCGTGCCGCGGAGCCCGAACTGGCAGAGGTAGTACGGGATGGTGGCGCCGTTCACGCCGAGCCGGACGAGCTTTCGGTAGTTCTGCGGTGCCTTCGCGATCGCGGCGTCGAGGCGGTCCCTGTCGCCATCGAGGATCGGCGCCAGCCGGTTCAACTGGGCGATGGTGCCCGACAGCGGCGGGCGGGCCTCGGCCAGCAGATCCGCCAGCGAGGCCGTTCCCTTGTCCAGGGCGTCAATGGCGGACCCGATCGTGTCGCGGTCACCCGACAGGCCGCTGACAAGCTGCTCGAGGCGATCGATCGCGCCGGAGAACTGCTTGCCGTCCTTGGCAACCGTGCCGATCACGATGTTGAGGTTGTCGATCAGTTGCTGCACGGTTTGGTCGTTGTCGGCCAGGGCATTTGAAAACGAGGTCGTTTTGGAGAACAGCGACTCGAGTGTTCCGCCCTGACCCTGGAAGACCTGCAACAACCCAGACGTCAGCTCGTTGACATCGCGCGCATTCAGGCCCTGCGTAACGGGTTTCAGCCCGCCGAGCAGCAGATCGAGGTCGAGCGCTGGAGCGGTGCGGCTGACCGGAATCTGACCCCCTGCCGGCAGCCGCTTGGGCGAGCCGGGACCGTCGACGAGTTCGAGGTAGCGATCACCCACCAGGTTGAGGTAGCGGACCGCCGCCCTGCTGCCCTCGGTGAGGACGACGTTGCGGTCGGCGTCGAACTTCACCACAACCTTCTTGTCCGGCTGCAGCGACACACTGTTGACGGTGCCCACCCGGATCCCGGCGACCCGCACCGATTGGCCCGGCTTGAGACGCGAGACGTCGGTGAACACCGCCGAATACTCGGTCACAGAACCCGTCCGGTACTGGCCGAAGATGAAGAATAGGAAGGCGGTAAGCATCGCCATCACGACCGCAAAGATCGTGAACTTGATCAGCGTTGCGCGCGTTCTCATCCGGGCTCTCCGATCTGCGCGGAGTTACGTGGCGGTCCGGCGATCGGCCCGTACAACAGCTGCTTGAGGAGATCGGAGTTGATCAACAGCTGCGGGTTTCCGTAGTTCACGGGATTCGCGCCGGTATCGGCAATCAGCTGCGGTGGGGCCGTGTTGAACGGCAGCTTCGGCAGACCGACGCACTGCGGGCCGCCCGTCGCCGCAACCTTGGGCAGGTTCGTCGGATAGCGGTAACGCTCGGCGCCCCACGTGAGGCTCGCCGAGATGTTGATGCTGGGTTCCGACAACGGCGCCCCATGCGATATCTGTACGAGCCCCGCGAAAGCGCAGTTGAGCGCCGGAGCGTACTCATTGGTCAGATCGGTCGTCGGCACCAGCAGATGCAAGACATTTGTCAGCGGTTGGCGGTTCGTCGACAACACGTCATTGCCGATGTCGGCCAAGCCGATCGCGCTGATCAGCAACGCATCCAGGTTGTGCTGTTCATCGACAAGTGTCTTGCTGATCCGGGTCGCATTGGCGGCGGTCTTAATGAGGTCGGGTGCCGCGTCGGCATAGGCGTTGGACACCGCCGGCAAGACAGCGAGGTCGTGCCGGAACGCGGGCAGGCTCGGCTCCAGCCTGGCCAGGAACGAATCCAGGTCGCTCAGCGACTGGCCAAGCTGTGGACCCCGCCCGCTGAACGCCTGTGCCAGCGCACCAAGCGACTCGTTGAGCTTGGGCGGGTCGATGTGGCTCAGCACCGACACCAATTGCTGGAATACGGTGTTGATTTCGACCATGACGTGCTGGCCCCGCAGCGTCTGGCCGCTGCGTAGCCGTTGGGCCGAGGGCTGGTCGGGCGGGACCAGCTCGACGGACTTCGCGCCGAATACCGTCGACGAGGCGATATTGACGAGCACGTTGCCGGGGATGAAGTGCATCTGCGACGGGTCCATCGCCAAGTGAATGGCGGCCTCACCGTTGGGCAGCGGCTGGATTGAGGACACCTTGCCCACCTGCACGCCGCGCATCTTGACCTTGGCGTCGGGGTTCATGACCAGGCCGGCTCGTTGCGAGATGACCGTCACCGGCACGGTGGTGGTGAAGGAGCCCTGAAACAGACCCACCGCGACGGCGAAGATCAGACCGATGATGAGGACGGTGGCCAGTCCGAGCAAGGGTGGCAGGTAGTTGCGCCCGGCCGGCGGCCGCGCATGGCCGGTGCGCGCCGGTCGCCCCCCGACCGCGCCGCGACCGGCCGGAACATTCTGCGTCATTGCTGTTTCACCTCCTCTGCTAACCGGACAGGTTGAAGTTGCCGTTCGTACCGTAGATAGAAAGCGAGACCAACAGGGTCACCGAAACCACGACGATGAGCGAGGTGCGCACCGCGTTGCCGGTCGCGTTGCCGACGCCGGCCGGTCCCCCCGAGGCGAAATAGCCGTAGTAGGTGTGGATCAGCAGGATGGTGAGCGCCATCAGAATCGCCTGCAGGAACGACCACAACAAGTCGATCGGATTCAGGAACGTGTTGAAGTAGTGCTGATACAAACCCTGCGACTGTCCCAGTAGGAACGTGGTGGTGAACTGGCTGGCCACGAACGACAGGATGACGGCGATGCTGTACAGCGGCGTGATCGCCATCATTCCCGCCAGGATCCTGGTGCTGACCAGGTAGGCGACCGGCCGAATGGCCATGCTCTCCAAGGCATCCACTTCTTCGTTGATCCGCATGGCACCCAGCTGAGCGGTCACGCCGGCGCCGAAGGTGGCCGCCAGACCGATCCCGGCGACCACCGGTGCCGCGATGCGCACGTTGATGAACGCGGCCAGAAAGCCCGTCAGCGCCTCGATGCCGATATTGCCCAGCGAGGTGTACCCCTGGATGGCCAGGGTGCCGCCCGCCGCCAGCGTCAAGAAGCCGACGATCACCACGGTTCCGCCGATCATCGCCAAAGTGCCCGCGCCCATGCTGATCTCGGCGACCAGTCGAATGACTTCGCGCGTGTAGTGGGTGGCAGCGAAGGGCACCCCGGCGAGCGCCTTGCCATAGAACAGGGTGTGATCGCCGATCCGCCCCATCAGGGCGACCGGCCTCTCGAGTTGACGGGTCAGACGCGGATATGCGGCCCTCAGTGCCATGGCAGCCCTACTTCGCCGTCATCTTGATGCCGATCGCGGTGACCACCACGTTGACGACGAACAGCGACATGAAGGCGTAGACGACGGTTTCGTTCACCGCGTTGCCAACGGCCTTGGCGCCACCGCCGGTGATCGACAGGCCCCGGTAGCAGGCGACCAGGCCGGCGATGAGGCCGAAAAGCGCTGCCTTGACGCACGAAATGATCACCTCGGGAACACCGGTGAGCAACGTGATGCCCGCGGCGAACGCGCCGGGGTTGACGTCTTGGACAAATACCGAAAAGACGTAACCGCCAAGGACGCCGATGATGACCACCAGGCTGTTGAGCAGGAAGGCGACCAATCCCGATGCCAGCATGCGCGGTGTGACCAGACGTTGCACCGGGTTGATGCCCAGCACCTCCATCGCGTCGATTTCCTCGCGGATCGTCCGCGCCCCAAGATCCGCGCACATTGCCGTAGCGCCGGCACCCGCAACGATCAAAACCGTGACCAGCGGGCCGAGCTGGGTGACAGCACCGAACGCGGCGCCCGCACCGGAGAGATCCGCCGCGCCCAGTTCGCGCAAAAGGATGTTGAGCGTGAAGCTGACCAGGACGGTGAACGGGATGGCGACCAACAAGGTGGGAGCCAGCGACACCCGCGCGACAAACCAGGACTGCTCCAAGAACTCCCGCCACTGGAAGGGCCGGCGGAACAGGTACTTGACCGCGTCGGCGGACATCGCGAACAGGGCGCCGACGGCGTGCATGGGCCCGGTGAAGTCGAATTTCAGTTTCAGCTGCGGTAATCCCGCTGACCAGTGGTCGGCGCCCTTAGTTGCCATCGGCGTCAGGCCCTTTCCACGCTACGAGACCGGCAGTCTTGTTCTGGCGCAACGGCTGCGGTAAGTTCAGCAGAATTGACGGCCGTAAACGCCCGCTGACGAGGGCGAAATGCTCAGCGGGCAGCCAATTTCCGGCATCGACCTTGGAAGTGACAGCCGCGACCTCGCTCACGCCAGACCTCCGTTCTGTTGCGTGAGTTGGCGCTGCAAAACGAGGGGCCCCACGTCTTGAAGCGTCCGGCGATTATGACTCATGCCGCGTCCGGGCGGAGCGAAAAATGCATAACCGTTATCGCGCATTCCGCGATTGGTGCACGGGCGCAAGGCGACTGCGTCCCAACGCAAGCGACGGTCGGCTCAAGCATGTCGCTGCTGACTCCAGTCCAAATAGTGCTCACGTGACGGCGCCGGCCGTCTTGAGTTCGATGATGCGGTCCCAGTCGAGGCCGAGCTCCATCAGGATCTCGTCGGTCTGCTCTGCGAATCCGGGGGCTGGCCCGGTCTGTGGCGCTGCGACGTCGAACTGTACCGGGTTGGCCACCAGCTCGAGTTCGCCCGCCCGCACCAGGTACTCGTTCGAGCGGATCTGCGCATCCTCGGCCGCTTGCAGGGTGTCCTGCACGGGCGCCCACGGCCCGGAGAGCGTGGCGAAGCGCTCGCTCCACTCGGCCAGCGTGCGGCCGGCGATGGCCTTGGTCAGCAGCTCGACCGCGTCCGCGGTGTTGGCGGCGATGTTCTCCACGGTGTCGAAGCGCGGATCATCGGCCAACTCGGGCAGGTCGACGTGGCGGCACACGTCGGCCCAGAACTTGGTGGGCTGCATCATCACGAAGGAGATGTAGCGGCCGTCGGATGTCGTGTACAAACCCACCAGCGGGTTGTTGGGCGCGCCGTGCACGCCCGGCGGCGGCGATTCCAGCCGCTGGTTCAGATGCTTTGTCAGCGCGACCGTGTGCCCCAGCGACCACAGCCCGCTGCCCAGCAACGACACGTCGACCACCGACGGTTCGCCGGTGCGCTCGCGCTTGAGCAGCGCCGCCGCGATGCCGCCGGCCAGGTTGGTACCCGAGATGGTGTCGCCGTACGCCGGTCCGGGCGGCGCGATCATGCCCGGCATGCCGGCCGGAGTGATGGTGGCGGCCGTACCGGCCCGGCACCAGAAGGCGGTCATGTCGTAGCCGCCTTTGGTCGACTCTTCGCCGCGCGGGCCGAGCGCACTGCCGCGCGCGTAGACGATCTTCGGGTTCACCGCCCGGATGTCATCGACGTCGATGCCGAACTTGCGCCGGTGGTCGGGCAGGAAGCTGGTGAGGAACACATCCGAGCGGCGGGCCAGCTCATAGAGCACCTCCTTACCCTCGGGCACCGACATGTCCAGCCCGATGCTGCGCTTGCCGCGGTTGGCGTGCTCGATGTTGGGGTTGGGATCGCCCTCGACGCGCAGCATCCCGGTCTGTCGCAGTCCACGTTGCGGATCACCGGTCACCGCGTGCTCGACCTTGACCACGTCGGCACCCCATTCGGCGAGCACCGCACCCGCCGAGGGCACGAACCCATACATAGCGACTTCGAGGACGCGGATGCCTTCGAGCGGCCTCATGCGCCGGCTCCTTTCGCTGAGACGGCGGGCACGGCGAAGGTCTTGCGCTCGAGGAACTCCTCGAGCCCGGCGACGCCCATCTCCCGGCCCACGCCCGACTGCTTGAAACCCCCGAACGGGCTATCCGCGCCGAAATAGTTGCCGCCGTTGATGGAGAAGGATCCGGTCCGGATCCGGCGCGCCACGGCCAGCGCGCGGTCCTGATCGCGGCTGAACACCGCGCCCGCGAGCCCGTAGATCGAGTTGTTGGCGATGCGCACGGCGTCATCGTCATCGTCGAACGCGATCACCACGAGCACCGGCCCGAAGATCTCGTCCTGGGCGACCTCGCTGTCGGGATCGACGTTGGTCAGCAGCGTCGGCGCATAGAAGTAGCCCGGGTCGAGTCGCTTGCCCCCGGTGACCAGGGTCGCCCCGGCGGCCACGGCGCGCTGCACCATGCCGTCGACCTTGTCCCGCTGTTGCTCGTTGATCAGCGGTCCCATATAGGTTTTGGGATCGGCCGGGTCGCCGTGGCGCACCTTGGCGAAGTTCTGCGCGATCAGTTCGACGATTTCGTCGTGGTGCGACCTGGGCACCAACAGCCGGGACGTGAGCGCACAGCCCTGGCCCGCATGGGTGACCATGCTGAACGCCGCGAACAGGGCCGCGTTGGCGAAGTCGGCGTCATCGAGAATGATCGCCGCCGACTTGCCGCCCAGCTCCAGAAAGACCCGCTTCACGGTGTCGCTCGCCGCGGCCATGATCTTGCGCCCGACCGCAGTCGACCCGGTGAAGGTGATGACGTCGACGTCCGGGCTGGTGGTCAGGGCTACCCCGGGAGCCGGGTCCGACGAGCTCAGCACGTTCACGACCCCGGCCGGAATGTCGGTGTGATTGGCGATCAGCTCGCCGAGCGCCAGCGTGACCAGCGGTGTGTCCGGGGCGCCCTTGAGCACCACCGTGCATCCGGCGGCCAGCGCCGGGGCGAGCTTCGCCAGCGCGAGCTGGTTGGGGTAGTTGTAAGCGATGATGGCGCCGACCACCCCGGCGGCTTCCTTTTCCACCCAGCGGTGGTGGAACATGCCTCGCGATTCTTTTTCGCCCAGGTCCTCGGTGAACTGATAGGTGCGCAGCAGGTCCGCGTAGAAGCGCACGATGCCAATCGGCTCGTCGAGCTGAGCGCCCTGGGTCAGCGCGCGGGTGGCGCCCACTTCGGCGATGGTGAGGTCGCGCAACTCCTCGGCGTGGTCGACGAGCGCCTGGTGCAACTGGTCGAGGCAGCGGATCCGCAACTCGACGTCGGTGGGCCAGCTGGTCTCGTCGAACGCCCGCCGGGCGGCCGCGATCGCCGCTTGAGCTTCCTCGCCACCGGCGTCCGGCGCATGCCCGATCACAGCACCCGTTGCGGGGTTGATCGAGGGGAACGTCCTGTCGGCGCTGACCAGCCGGCCATCGATCAACAGACGGCGGTCGACGTGGGACTCAGGCGCGGCATCCGCGACGGTCACTGTGGTTCCAGTGGCGGGCTCTGCCGTGTCCTGGGCAGGCATTCCGTACCCCCTAGTGTGGTGGCGATCACGATAATTTCATTCTCTTCCCCGGCGAATCTTACATTCGACTTTCGATAATTCAAGAAAGTCTCAGGAATGAGATCGGGGGTGCTGACCAGGGCCGCAACCGGCCGTACACTGCCGGCCAGGGTCTTTCCCGCAGGCCGGACGCGGTGTTAGGCGCATGTTGCACGGCGCTCCGCGCGGAGAGTAGGGTTCTCATAATTGTAAGGGAGATTCTTTGTGACTGAAATGGCCCCCTCCGGAGCAGAGGCCTCTACATGAAGACTGCGGTAGTCACCGGCGGCGGATCCGGCATCGGCCTCGCCGTCGCGCAACGCCTGCGGGCCGACGGTTTGAACGTTGCCTCCATCGACCTGCGGCCGTCCGAAGCCGATTTCGCCTTCACCGCCGACGTCACCGATCGCTCGCAAGTGGACGCGGCGCTGGCGGCCGTCCGCGCGCAACTCGGGCCGGTGACGGTTCTGGTCAACGCCGCCGGCCTCGACGGGTTCAAGAAGTTCAACAACATCACCTTCGAGGATTGGCAGCGGGTGATCGACGTCAACCTCAACGGCGTCTTCCACACCGTCCAGGCGGTGCTCCCCGACATGGTCGAGGCGGGATGGGGACGCATCGTCAACATCTCGTCGTCGAGCACGCATTCCGGTGCGCCCTACATGAGTCATTACGTGGCGGCCAAGTCGGCGGTCAACGGCCTGACGAAGTCGCTCGCACTCGAGTACGGGCCCAAGGGCATCACGGTCAACGCGGTGCCGCCCGGCTTCATCGACACCCCGATGCTGCGCGCCGCCGAGAAGAACGGATTCCTCGGTGACATCGACGAGACCATCGCGCGGACGCCGGTGCGCCGGATGGGCACGCCGCAAGACATCGCGGCGGCGTGCGCGTTCCTGGTGTCCGAGGAGGCCGGCTACATCACCGGTCAGATCTTGGGCGTCAACGGCGGTCGCAACACCTGAGCGGTGGCGATTCGTCGGCGGCGCCCGGTAACCAGTGTGAGAGGAGACAACCCGTGAAGGTCTGGGTGGATTCACAGCGGTGCCAGGGCCACACCCTGTGCGCCATGATCGCGCCGGAATCGTTTCAGCTCAGCGACATCGACGGCAGCTCGTCGGCGGTCGACGAGGTGGTGCCCACCGACCGCGAGGACCAGGTCCGTGAGGCCGCGCAGTCCTGTCCGGAGCAGGCCATCATGATCACCGACGACGCCTGAGCCGCTATCGGATCCGTAGCTACGGCAAACACATAGGGAGACAGAGCATTGAGCGTCGACGACGTCGTCAATGACAGCGACCGCAAGAAGAACCGGTACCACTTCGACCGGCATTCCGCGGAATACCGGTCGAAGTTCAAAGCGATCACCGAAGAGATGCACGCCAAGTGCCCGATGGCCTGGACGGATACCTATGGCGGCCACTGGGTTGCGGCCGGCAGCCACGAGGTGTTCGAGCTGGCCCGCTGCCCCGCCGTCTCCAACGATCACGACATCCACGGCGAACGCCGCGGCTACAAAGGCATTTCGATCCCCACGGCCAGCCGGGTCAGCGCGGTGCGCGGCGGGATCCTGGAGATGGACGACCCCGAGCACCGCATCTACCGAACCGTGCTCAACCCGTACCTGTCGCCCGCGGCGATCAAGCGCTGGGAACCGTTCATCGACGACGTGACGCGCGCCTGCCTGGACGAGAAGATCGAAAGTGGCCGCATCGACTTCGTAGACGACCTGGCCAACATCGTGCCCGCCGTCTTCACGCTGGCGATGCTGGGCATCCCGCTGAAGAAGTGGAACCTGTACAGCGAGCCGGTTCATGCCGCGGTGTACACGCCCGAACACTCCCCCGACATCGAGCGTGTCACCGCGATGCACCGCGAGATGGGCCTCGACATGGTCAACAATATGATCGAGATCCGCGCGAACCCGCGGCCCGGAATCGTCAACGGCCTACTCCAGATGCGCATCGACGGTGAGCCGGCCCCGGAGCTGGAAATCTTGGGGAACCTCGGCCTGGTCATCGGCGGGGGCTTCGACACCACGACCGCGCTGACCGCCCACTCGCTGGAATGGCTTTCGGAACACCCGGAGCAACGACAGCTGCTCAGCGACGAGCGCAAGACCCTGCTCGACCCCGCGACCGAGGAGTTCTTGCGCTACTTCACCCCGGCGCCCGGAGATGGCCGGACCTTCTCCGAGGACACCGAGCTCGACGGCACCCAGTTCAAAGAGGGTGAGCGGCTGTGGATTTCGTGGGCGATGGCCAACCGCGACCCCTCGGTGTTCCACGACCCGGACCAGATCATCCTCGACCGTAAAGGTAACCGGCACTTCAGCTTCGGGCTGGGCGTGCACCGCTGCATCGGCTCGAACGTGGCGCGCACCGTGTTCAAATCCATGCTCACCGCGGTCCTCGACCGGATGCCCGACTACAAATGCGATCCGGAGGGCACCGTTCACTACGAGACCATCGGCGTCATCCAGGGCATGCGCAAGCTGCCGGCCACCTTCACGCCCGGCCGCAAGATCGGGGCCGGTCTCGACGAAACACTGGAGAAGCTTCAGCGCATCTGCGACGAACAGGAACTCGCCCGGCCGATCACCGAACGCAAGGAAGCCGCGGTCATCGACTGAGCCGTTCAGAATTTCGCGAGTCGGCCTGTTCAGCGTGACCGCGTCTTATATTTGAGCCAAACGCGTGCGCAGAGAGGGAGACGCATCGGTGAAGACTTTCGCAATCAGCCTTGCGCTTGCCATGGCCGCGCTGACTCTCACGCCGAGCGCCCGCGCGGACATGCTGTATTCCAATTACCGGGTGGACACGAACCGGGATCCCGGCCACAGCTGGATCTGGTCGATCAACCCGTGCGTTAATTCAGCGCCGGGATGCCTGCAGGTGTACGCAACGCCGCAACCCAACGGGCAGGCGGCGCCCTGGCGGGGAGAGGCCCATCTGACCGATGGCCGCTATGTCATGGCCGCTGACGACCCCTTCGGTGTGCGTTGCGTGGTCCAGTTCTTTCCCTCGCATGACGTCTACTCGTGGGATCCGGTGACGCTGGCGGGTCAGGTCGACTCGACGTTCGACACCGGCTGCGGCGGCGGACCGGGGGGCGCCAACAGCTGGCCGTTCTCGCTCGTGCGATGGTAGCCGCGTGAGAGGTACAGGAGTCGGTCGATCATGACGGCGACGGGCAGCAGGCACGATGGCTGACGAGAAGAAGGCGCCGGTGGATTCGGCCACCTCGAAGGCCGACGTGCAGGCGTTGCTCGAGGAGGCCGAGGCCGAGGCCGCCGAAGCCGAGGCGCTGGCCGCCGCGGCCCGCGCCCGCGCTCGCGCCGCCCGCCTCCGGCGCGAAGCGCTGGCCCAGACCGAGACCGAGACAGCGACCGCGGCCACAACCGAGCCCGAGACCGCCCAAGAGGCGCCGGCCGCCGAAGAAGACGGAACCGACACCGCCGAGCCGGAGACCGACGACGACGTCACCGAAACCGTCGAGGCAACCGGCACCGAAGCAGCCGAGAACGAGCGCGAAGCCTCCGACGAAACCGCCGAAGGGACAGAAGCGCAAGCCAAGTCGGCCCGCTCTCGGCGGCGTCTGCGGCTGCCCTCGTGGTCCGTGGTGTGGAAGGCGGCGGTCATCCTGCTCATCTGCGCCTTCCTCGGCGCCAGCGGATACATGGTGTGGAACCACAATGAAACGATCGAGCGCAACCACCGCGCCGCGAACATTCTCGCGGGCGCCCGACAAGGTGTCGTCAACCTGACTTCCATGGACTTCAACAAGGCCAAGGAGGACGTCCAACGGGTGATCGACAGCTCGACCGGCCCGTTCCGGGACGACTTCCAAGCGCGCGCAAAGGATTTCACGACCGTCGTCGAACAGTCCAAAGTGGTCACGCAGGGAAGCGTGAACGCGGCGGCCGTACAAACGATCAACGGGGATTTTGCGTTGGTTCTCGTCGCGGCCACCTCGCACGTCACCAACGCCGCGGGCGCCAAGGACGCACCACGCAATTGGCGGCTGAAGGTGACCGTGAAAAACGACGGCGGGCAATACAAGATGTCCAACGTGGAGTTCATTCCGTGAGCGAGGACCAGCCCGGCATCGACACAGCCGTCGACACTGCCGACGACTCCGTCGACCACGAGTCTGTCGACCAAACCGACCGCGACGAAAGTAGCGCTCCACCTGCGCGGCGCAGGGTGAAAGTCGTTCCCGTGATTCTGATTGTGCTGCTGCTGCTTTCCGGCGGCACGGCGACCTGGCTGTACTTCAAGCAGTACCGGCCCGACAAACAGACCGACGCCAGCGTCGCGAGCACGGTCGCCAATGCGGCGTCCGACGGAACCGTCGCGTTGCTGTCGTACTCGCCGGAGTCGCTCGACAAGGACTTCGCCAACGCCAAGACCCACCTGTCCGGGGACTTCTTGTCGTACTACAACCAGTTCACCGAACAGATCGTCGCGCCGGCAGCCAAGCAGAAGTCGCTGAAAACCAACGCCCGGGTGTTGGGGGCCGCGGTTCAGGAATTGCACCCGAATTCGGCGGTCGTGCTGGTGCTGGTCGACCAGAGCACCACGAGCAAGGACACTCCCGACCCCGCGATGGCTTCCAGCAGCGTGCTGGTGAGTTTGACCCGAGTCAACGGCGCCTGGCTGATCACCAAGTTCGATCCGGTCTAGGCCGTTTCAGCTAGTTCGACCGTTGCGTGTGAACCCATGGCTTTCACTGTGAGCTGAGGGCGCCGACACGCCGGCGGCGGCCGCCATGGATTCACACTCGACACCGTGGATTCACACTCGACGCAGCGAACCTGCGCCGCCGGGCTCCGGCCGCCAGGACTGTGCCCAAGGATTCACCAAGGATCCGCCGAGGCCGGCATTCGATCCTTTTCTCATGCCGCTCAATCGCCGGCACCCGGGAGGAGGAATCGCCATGTCGCTACTGGGCAACCACATATCTCTGATGCACGGTTGGGTCCCGATCACGGCCCAGATCGTCACCCCGCTCACCCTGGCGGTTGCCGCCGGCTGGCGATCGCGTCGTTGGCGCCTGCTCTGGCTGCCCGCCGCTGCCGTCGCCGGGGTCGGCACGGCGCTCGGGGCGCGCCGCTGCATCAGCGCGGCGGCACCGGACGCGCTATACGTCTGGATCGCGTTGGTCGGTGTGGCCATGGCGGTGCTGATCCTGGGCTGGCGCGGTGCGCGGTGGTGGCGGCGCGGACTATCCATCCTGGCCGTGCCGCTGTGCCTGCTCTGCTCGCTGCTGGTGCTCAACCAATGGGTCGGTTACTTCCAGACCGTCCAGAGCGCGTGGAATCAGTTCACCTCGGTTCCGCTGCCCGACCAGGTCGACAAGGCCACGGTCACCACGCTGGCGGCGAAGGGCTCCAAGCCGCCGCACGGCAGCCTGGTGCCGGTCGTGATCCCCGAAGACGCTTCGCAATTCAAGCACCGTGAGGAACTCGTCTACCTGCCGCCGGCCTGGTTCGCCAGCTACCCGCCGCCGCAGTTGCCGACGGTGATGATGATCGGCGGCATGGTCAACACGCCCGCCGACTGGGTGCGCGCCGGCGGCGCCGTGGACGCCGTCGACGCCTTCGCGGCCGCGCACGACGGCAACGCGCCGGTGCTGGTGTTCGTCGATCCGGGCGGCGCGTTCGACAACGACACCGAATGCGTCAACGGAAGCCACGGCAACGCGGCCGATCACCTGACCAAAGACGTTGTGCCCTACCTGGTCTCGAACTTCGGTGTCAGCCCCGACCCGTCCCGCTGGGGTGTCGTCGGCTGGTCGATGGGCGGAACCTGCGCGGTGGACCTGACCGTCATGCACCCCAACATGTTCAGCTCGTTCGTCGACATCGAGGGCGACCTGACCCCCAACACCGGGACCAAGGAGCAAACCATCGCCAACCTGTTCGACGGCGATGCCGACGCGTGGGCGAGATTCGACCCGACCACGGTGATCAACCGCCACGGACGCTACACCGGGGTATCCGGTTGGTTCGCCATCTCGTCGGGTGATTCACCGCGCCGCGACGTCACAACCGTGGACACCGCCGCAATGGCCGTCGCCGGTCGCGCCGCCGCCGCCGACCCGGGCAACCAGGCCGCGGCCGCCTCGTCCCTGTGCGGGCTGGGCCGAGCCAACGGCATCGACTGCGCGGTGGTGGCCCAGACCGGAAAGCACGACTGGCCGACCGCCGGCATGGCGTTCTCCACCGCGCTGCCGTGGCTGGCCGGCCAGCTGCACACCCCGGGTGTGAGCCGGATCGCCTTGCCCAGCAACGGCTCTCAGCAAGCCCTATGACCGCGCTAGCCGCGCGGCAGGCCGAGTACCCGCTGGGCGATGATGTTGCGCTGGATCTCCGACGTGCCGCCGGCGATGGTCCCGGAGAAGCTGCGGGCGTAGCGCTCGAACCAGCTGGCGAAGTAGTGGTCGAGGTTCATGTGCGCGTACGGGCCCGTCAGGCCCGGGTGCACCAGTCCGTCGGATCCCGCGGACGTCAGCGCCAGTTCCATGCCACGCAACTCGGCCTCGGAGCCGAGCAGCTTGAGCACCGAGATCGCGGCCACATCATCTTCGCCACGCGCGGCGCGCGCCAGAGCCGCCGAACCCAGCAGCCGTAGGGCCTGCTTGTCCATGATGGTGCTGGCGTATTGGTCACGCTCGACGTCGGTGCTCGGATGGAAATCGTCGATCATGTTCTCCAGGCGATCGGCGAAACCCAGCCACATCATCGTGCGTTCATGTCCCAGCGAGCCGTTGGCCACCCGCCACCCCTGGTCGAGCTCCCCGACCAGGTTCTCGGCCGGCACCCGAACGTCGGTCAAGAACACCTCGTTGAAATCGAGATCGTCGGCACCGCAGATCGACGGGAACGGCCGGCGCACCAGCCCCGGGGTATCGGTGGGGATGATGAGCGCGCTGATTCCCTTGTGCTTCGGCACATCCGGATTGGTCCGCACGAACGTCAGCAGGATGTCGGCGTCGTGGGCCCCCGAGGTCCACACCTTCTGGCCATTGACCACGAAGTGACCGCCGTCCAGCACCGCGCGAGTGCGCAGCGACGCCAGGTCGGAACCCGCGCTCGGTTCGCTCATGCCGAGCGAAGCGGTGATCTCGGCCCGCAAAATCGGCACCGCCCAACGCCGCTTCTGCTCGTCGCTGCCGAACGACAACAGCGATGCCCCAACAATATTCACGCCCTGCGGGTTGAAGCTGTGGTAGATCCGCCGGCGGCTCAGTTCCTCGAGATAGACGAACTGCTGAATGACCGTGGCGTTGCGCCCGCCGAATTCCGGCGGCTGGCTGGGCAGCAGCCAGCCGTTGTCGAACAACAGCCGCTGCCAGTCGCGGGCCCACTGCGGCATGTGCGAGACCGACCGGGGGCGTTCGAGCGTTTCGCTTGCGGGAGGCAGGTTTTCATCAAGGAACGCCGAGAACTCCGCCCGGAACTCCTCGACGTCGGAATCAAAAGTCAGCTGCACGGTATTCCTCCGCGATCCGCGCCCGGTGCTCCGCCGCGCCGCCGAGCATCAACTCGCCCGCCTTGGCTCGTTTCAGCGCGAACTGCAGGTCGTTCTCCCACGTGAATCCCATTGCGCCATGCAGCTGTAGGCCGTGCCGGAACACCAGCGACTGGCATTCGCCGGCCGACGCCTTGGCCATCGCGGCCGCCAGCCGGCGGCGCGGATCGTCGGCCGCGATCGTCAACGCGGCGAAGTAGGCCAGCGCGCGCGCCCGTTGCACGGCGACGTGCATGTCGGCGGCCTTGTGCTGCACGGCCTGGAACGAGCCGATCGCCACGCCGAACTGCTGGCGGCTACTCACGTGCTCGAGCACCAGGTCGAGGATGCGTTGGCAGGCGCCCACCATCGTGATCGCCATGCCGGTCAACGCGAAATGGTGAGCGCGTTCCGCGTCGACGGTCAGCCGGTCACTGTCGGGCACCCGAACCTCGGCGAACGACAGGTCGGCGACGTGCAGTACCGGATCGAACACCGCCGCGCGCCGGGCCGACACCTGACCGGACGCGACCAGGAACACCCCGGCGTCGGTCACCACCGCCAGCCGATCCGCGCGATCTCCGTCGAGCACGTGCCGCGCGGTGCCTTCCAGGACCCAACCCTCGGCGTCGCGGTGCGCGGCGACCCCGCTATAGACCGCGGTGCCCGACTGGTGTGGGTCGAAGCGGTCCGCGGCGAGCGGCGCGAACTGGCTCATCGTCGCCAGGTAAGGGGTGGGGTCGGTGGCGTGGCCGAGCTGCTCGAGCACGATGGCCAACTCGACGGCGCTGTCCGCATCGCTGAGCTCGGTCCAGCCCTGGTCTA
Source organism: Mycobacterium sp. 1482292.6 (assembly GCF_001672995.1). Lineage (NCBI taxonomy): Bacteria > Bacillati > Actinomycetota > Actinomycetes > Mycobacteriales > Mycobacteriaceae > Mycobacterium > Mycobacterium sp. 1482292.6. The sequence continues at coordinate 47,009 of NZ_LZKV01000082.1, forward strand.
CATACGATTTCCACAACGGGCTCGGGTCGACGCCCTCTTCGGCCACGCTGCGCACCAACGACGGCGGGCACTGCTTCGCGACGGCGTCGCGCACCGTGTCCTGCCACAGTCGCTGGTCAGCATCGAACTCCAACAGCATCCGCGCCGCCTCTCGTCGTAACTGTCACGGCGAGAATACCATTCTCGGTTGCGGAAGTAATAATCTCTGAATCCGGGCATGGGGTATCAAACAGGCCATCCCGCCGCGCGCCCGGTTCGCCGGGCCAATGGCTTCGAGCGCCCAGCTAGCCGGGGGCTCGGGCACCGTCGAGGACGCCGTCGGCGGCTTGGTCCCAGCGGTCGAGGTTGACGAATTCGGCCAGCGGACGCCGGCGCAGCGGGCCATGTTTGCCCTTCGGCCACCCCACCACGATGTGGCCGGCGATCATCCAGCCCTCGGGTACCCCGACGGCCTCCCGCAGCAGCTGCTCACCGCCGTACGAGGCCCAGCTGGTCAGGCAGGCACCCAGGCCCTGGGCCCTGGCGGCCAGCAGGAAGTTCTGCATGGCGGGAAAGATCGAACCGCCGAGCAGCAGTTCGGACGCCGTCGGGTAATGCGCCTGGGCGAACAGGACCGAAGTGAATTCACCGGCGCGGTCGTGCAATTCGTATGTCGCACGGTAGGTGCGGGCTCGACGGCTGTTGTCGTCGTCGGCGGGCCGGTTCATGCCGTAGACCGGCTCGATCACTTCCAGCGCGTGGGCCGCGGCCTTGGCCACCACCGCCCGCTGCTCGGGCGATCGCAGCACCACGAATCGCCAGCCTTGCGCATTGGCGCCCGAGGGGGCCCACCTGGCCGCCTCGAGACACCGCGCCAGGGTCGCATCGTCCACCGGCTCGTCGGTGAAGCGCCGATGGTCCGGGCCGTCGACATCACTTCCCAGATGTCAGCGCTTGCTCCGGTCACTGCTTCTCCTCTACGTCCAGAGTCGCCCAGGTCCGCACCGTCAGTTCGTATTCCTTGCGGCGCAAGACTTTTGGTTACCGCGACGTTGAAGCACCCGTCCGGCGGCAATGAGAACAGAAAGTGGACAGCTTCATTAGAACCTCGACTGTAGACCCCGCCGAGCGACCACGGTGCAAGACTGCGCTCAGGCAATCGGAACCTCGCCAGCGCACGCGCGACTACATCGAGGGCCGCTGCCCCGAATTGAAGGGAGATGTGCATTGGATCGCGAAACCTACCAGCGGGGGCTTGACATCCGCTCCGAGGTGCTGGGCGAGGAGTATGTCAACCGCGCGTTGGCCAACGCGGACGACTTCACCGGGCCCCTGCAAGACCTCGTCACCGAATACTGCTGGGGTGCCGTCTGGGGCCGCGAGGAACTCCCGCGCAAGACCCGCAGCATGCTCAACCTGGCGATGATCTCGGTGCTCAACCGGCCCAACGAATTACGCACACACATCAAGGCGGCGCTGACCAACGGTGTCACCCGTGAGGAAATCCGCGAGGTCTTCCTGCAGGTGGCCATCTACGCCGGCGTGCCGGCCGCCGTCGACAGCTTTCGCATCGCGGGTGAGGCGTTCGGCGAACTGGACCGGGATAGTGGCGACCGCTAGCGCGGCGGAGCCGGGCGCCGGGGGCACCTCCCGCTTGCGGGGGCCGGGTCGCCACCATCGGGGTAAGGGACCCAACATGAAGATCGGGTTCATCGGACTCGGAAATATGGGCCTTCCCATGGCATCCCGCCTCCTCCGGGAAAATCACGACGTCGTCGCCTTCGACACGAGCGGCGAGGCACTCGAGCGCGTCGTCGCCCTTGGCGCCCGCCCGGCGTCGTCGGCCAAGGAGGTCGCCGACCGCGCCGAAACGGTGCTGGCCAGCCTGCCCACCCCGAGTGTGTCGCTGGAGGTGGCGACCGGCCCGGCGGGCGTGATCGAGGGGGCGCGGGTGCGGCGCTACGTCGACTTGTCCACTGTCGGTAGCCAAATGGCGGTGCAGATCCACGCGATGCTGGCCCGGCGCGACATCGTGGCGATGGACAGCCCGGTCAGCGGCGGTGTCAGCGGGGCCGAGAAAGGGACGCTGGCGCTCATGGTTTCGGGCCCGCGCGACGAATTCGACCTCGTGCGAACCGCGCTCGAAGCGCTCGGCCGGCCGATGTATGTCGGCGACAAGCCCGGCGCGGCGCAGACGATGAAGCTGGCGAACAACATCTTGGCGGCCAACGTCTTGGCCGCCACCGCGGAAGTCGTCGTGATGGGCGTCAAGGCCGGCCTCGACCCCGCCGTGATGATCGAGGTGCTCAACGCGGGATCGGGTGCGACGAGCGCGAGCCGCGACAAGTTCCCCCGCGCGATCCTGCCGCGCACCTTCGACTACGGCTTCGCCACCGGGCTGATGCTCAAGGACGTGCGGCTCTACCTCGATGAAGCGCGGGCGCTTGGCGTTCCCGCCGAGGTCGCCGAGACGATCGGCCGGCTGTGGGAGGCCCTTGCCCGCGACGAGGGGCCCGAATCCGACTTCACGACGGTGATCAAACCGTTCGAGCGGGCCGCGGGCGTGACGGTGGGCGGGGCATCGGACTAGCCCATCGCCCCGGCCGCCGCGGCGACGAGCCCGCGATCGCGTCCCTCCCCCACCTCGGAGAATGGTATTATCCGCAAAGAAGAACCATACTTGCTCCGACGACCACAAAACGCGTGCCACCAGCGACGATGAATAAACGAAATGCTTACCGGAAACCCGTTGATGGACCACCGAACGAAATGTTAGATTGGCTATCATCTGACCTCGCGCGGCCGGCTTTCGCCGCCGCAGCCGAAGGGTGGCTCTTGTGATCACACACGCCGACGGAACCAGCACCCCGTTGATCGATGCCAGCGTGCACATCTTCTTCCCGTCCAACAAGGCCCTGCGCAAGACCCTGCGCGAGCCGTTCAAGAGCCGCGGCTTCCCCGATTACGAGATGGACTGGTACGGCGCCCCAGGCGGTGAGTACGCGCCCAACACCGAGGGCCCGGACCGCCAGTACCCGGGTTCGGACCCGGATTTCGTTGCCAATGAACTGTTTTCGAAGCGCGGCGTCGATGTGGCGGTGCTGCACCCGATGGCGCGCGGCATCATGCCGGACCGGCACCTGGGCAGCGCCCTGCACGCCGCGCACAACGAGATGATGGTGTCGAACTGGCTGGAGTCCAGCCAGTTCGGCGAGCGGTTCCGCGGCACCATCCGGGTGAACCCCGACGACATCCCCGGCGCGCTGCGCGAGATCGAGCGGTGGCGTGCGCACCCGCGGGTGGTCCAGATCGGCGTCCCGCTGCAATCCCGCGAGCTGTACGGCAAACCGCAGTTCTGGCCGATCTGGGAGGCCGCCGTCGACGCCGGACTACCCGTCGCCGCGCACATCGAGGTCGGGTCGGGCATCGCATTCCCGCCGACGCCGAACGGCAACACCCGCACCTACGAGCAGTACGTCAGCTTCATGGCGCTGAACTACCTGTATCACCTGATGAACATGATCGCCGAGGGAGTGTTCGAGCGGTTCGACGGCCTCAAGTTCGTCTGGGGCGACGGCGCCGCCGACTTCATCACGCCGTTCATCTGGCGGATGGACACCTTCGGCCGTCCGCACCTGGAGCAGACGCCGTGGGCACCGCGGATTCCCAGCGACTACCTGCCCGGTCACGTGTTCTTCGTGCAGGGCAGTCTCGACGGCCCCGGCGACGCCGAATTCGCCGGCGAGTGGTTTGGCTTCACCGGTAAGGACGACATGGTGATGTTCGGCTCGAGTTATCCACACTGGCAATGCGGCGATGTCAGCAAACTGCCCAGCGCGTTGTCGGCCGAACAGCGCGAGAAGCTGTGCTGGCGCAACGCGGCGCAGCTCTACGGCATAGACATTCCCGCCGGGGTGGGCGCACAGTAGAAGTATCGCGAAAACTGAGGAGAGCCAGATGACGTTGACCCATTCGCAGGAGCGGGTTCCCGCTACCGAGCGCATAGCCGTCCGCTGCGTCGACTCGGATGTCCACCCGGCCCCCAAGCGCGGAGAGCTGCTCCCGTACATCCCCGAGCCGTGGCGCAGCAAGTACTTTCTCACTCGCACCGTTGGTGAGCAGATCTACTACGACGCACCGGACTACGCGCACTCCTACGCGATGCGCGTGGACTCGTTTCCGGCCAACGGCGAGTTCCCCTGCAGCGACCCGGATTTGGCGTTTCGCCAGCTGATCATGGAGGCCGGGTCCGACATCGCGATCCTGGAGCCCGCGGCCTACCCGGCGCGCATTCCTGAAGCGCAGCATGCGATGTCGGCCGCGTTGAACGACTGGCAGGCCAATCACTGGCTGGACAGCCACAACAACTGGCACGAGCGGTGGCGCGGCTCGATTTGCATCGCGATCGAGGAGCCGGAAGAGTCGGTGCGCGAGATCGAGCGCTGGGCCGGGCACCCCTTCATGGCCCAGATCCTGATCAAGGCAGAGCCTCGGCCGTCCTGGGGACACCCCAAGTACGACCCGATCTGGGCGGCCGCCACCAAGAATGACATCACCGTGAGCTGCCACCTGTCGCGCAGCCAGTTCGACGAGCTGCCGATCCCGCCGGTGGGATTCCCCAGCTACAACCACGACTTCATGGTGACCTACTCCCTGCTGGCGGCCAACCAAGTGATGAGCCTGATCTTCGACGGCGTCTTCGACCGGTTCCCGACGCTGCGGATCGTGTTCGTCGAGCACGCCTTCAGCTGGATCCTGCCGCTGATGTGGCGCATGGACGCGATTTACGACGCCCGCAAGTCGTGGCTCGACATCAAGCGCAAACCGTCCGAATACGTCAAGGACCACATCAAGTTCACCACCCAACCGCTCGATTATCCCGAGGACAAGACGGAACTGACCCGCGCGCTGGAATGGATGGAGTGCGAGAAGATCCTGCTGTTCTCCTCGGACTACCCGCACTGGACGTTCGATGACCCGCGCTGGTTGGTCAAGCACCTGCCCAAGCACGCCCGCGACGCCGTGATGTACAAGAACGGCATCGCGACCTATCACCTGCCCGAGACCGTGCCGGTCCTCGAGGGTCAGACCCGGGTGCTCTGAGTTGACGGAAGAAACCAAACGGCCCGAGCCCCGTCTCGCCCAGGGCCGCGAGCACGTCGTCGCCACCGTAGACGAAATCCCGCCGGGCACACACAAACTGGTACCGATCGGGCGCCACGGCGTCGGCGTCTACAACGTCAACGGCACCTTCTACGCCATCGCGAACTACTGCCCCCACCAAGGCGGCCCGCTGTGTTCGGGACGGGCCCGGGGGCGCACCATCGTCGACGAGACCGCGCCGGGCGACTCGGTCATGGTGCGCGACCTGGAATACATCTACTGCCCCTGGCACCAATGGGGTTTCGAGCTGGCGACCGGTACGACGGCGGTCAAGCCGGAATGGAGTATTCGCACCTATCCGGTGCGCGTCGTGGGCAACGACGTTTTGGTTCAGGCCTAACCACAGGAGAATCGGGTGCCTTCTATCGAGATCAACGGGGGAAATGTCGTCTACGAAATCCTCGGTGACTCTGGCGATCTCATTGCGCTGACGCCGGGCGGCCGGTTCAGCAAGGAGATCCCCGGCCTGCGTCCGCTGGCCGACGCCCTGGCCGCGGGCGGTTACCGGGTGCTGCTCTGGGACCGCCCCAACTGCGGGGCCTCGGACGTGCAGTTCTACGGGCAGAGCGAGTCCCACATGCGCGCCGAGACGCTGCACAAGCTGGTGACCGGCCTGGGCTTCGAGCGCTGCATTCTGGCCGGAGGTTCCGGCGGGGCAAGGGATTCCATGCTGACCACGATGCTCTATCCCGCGATGGTCACCAAGCTCGTGGTGTGGAACATCGTCGGCGGCACTTACGGCACCTTCGTGCTCGGTTCGTTCTACATCATTCCCAGCATCCTCGCGGTGCGCGGCACCGGCATGGACGGCGTGATGAAGGTGGCCGAATGGCGTGAGCGCATCGAGGAGAACCCGAACAACAAGCAGCGCTTCCTCGACTTCGACAAGGATGAGTTCCTCAAGCTGATGCTGCGCTGGCTCAACGCCTTCGTCTCCAAGCCGGGACAGACGATTCCGGGCGTCGAGGACGAGATGTTCGACCGAATCAAGGTGCCCACGTTGATCATTCGTGGCGGTGAGAACGACATGGATCACCCGAAGCGGACGTCGCTGGAAGTCAGCTGCCTGATCAAGGGATCGAAGCTCATCGACCCGCCGTGGCCCGAGGATGCCTGGGAGCGGGCGTCGGAGGACCGCGCCGCGGGTCGGGTGCAGCACTTCAACATGTTCGACACCTGGGTGCAGGCGGCGCCCGCCATTCTGGAATTCCTGGGTTCGTGATGGCGCGAACCGGTGCACTACCTGGTGTGGATGTGGACCTCGCAATTCAGCGACGCCTCCAGCGCCGTGTGCACGCGGCTTTCCGGGATCCGTTCGAGATCGGACTCGCGCAGGGTCACCTGGACGATGTCGAATCCGTCCGCACCGGGGGTGCGCTCGATGTCACCGGTGAGCCCGAACGCGGACAGCACGCCGTGCGCGTCGTCGTCGGTTCCCCGGCTGACGAAGGTGACCACTCCCGCAGCGGGATCAACGCCGAATGCTCTGGTGCACAATCCGATTGCGGTGGCTTTGGCCGTGTCGCCGTCTTCGGCCGCGATGAGCAGCTCCACTTCGCGGCGGGTCGCGGGCCGGGATGCGAGGTCATTGGCGACCACGTCCGCGCCGGCCGCGGCTACCAGCTCGAGGAGAGCCGCCATGCCGTCGCGTAGTCGTGCGGGTGTGAGCACGCTTTCCGGGTCGACGTTGACACGCACCACCGCAGTTCGCATGTGCGCAAGCCTAACTAACACGATGGCAGGCCAGCCTTGAACACCACTCAGTCCACCACCATCGCCACCGCGACGTTGCCCGGATGCACGCCGCGGCTGCTGAGCGAGCGCGCCCGCGAGGACCTAGCGTCCTATCGCAAGGTCGGTGGCTACCGCCCGCTTGGCGACCCCGATGAATTCTTGACCGAAGTCGAATCGAGCGGCCTGGTCGGGCGCGGCGGTGCGGCGTTCCCACTGTCGGTGAAGCTGCGGTCGGTGCGCGACAACGGACGACTGCTGGGCGTGCCCGTCGTCGTGGCGAATGGCGAAGAGGGAGAACCGGCTTCGGTCAAGGACCGTTGGCTGTTGCGCAATCGCCCTCACCTCGTCCTGGACGGACTGCGGCTGGCCGCGACGATCGTTGCCGCCGACCGCGCCTACGTCTACGTGTCCGATCAGGAATCGGCACACAGCATCGAATCCGCGCTGGGCGAGTTGGACCCCGGAGCGCTCGGCGTCGCCGTCGACCTGCGCACCGTGGCGCCGGGGTACGTGGCGGGCGAGGAGACGGCCGCGGTGCGCGCGATCAACGGCGGCCCGGCCAAGCCGACGGACAAGCCGCCGCGTCCCTTCGAAGCCGGCGTCGATGACCGGCCCACGCTGGTGAGCAACGTCGAGACCCTGGCCAACCTGCCCTACCTGCAGGGCCACGGATCGACCGATTTTCGGTCGCAGGGCACGACGCTGTCGTCGGGCACCTTCCTGGCCACCATCACCGGGGGCGGGCGACCTCCCGTCCTGTATGAACTGCCGCTTGGGCTGCCGTTCACGGAACTGCTTGCCCTGCACGGTGTTCCGGCCGATCGGGTGCGCGGAGCGCTGATGGGCGGTTACTTCGCCGGTCTGCTCAACCGCTCCGTGTTGGAGACCACCCTGGACCACGAGACGATGCGCCGCGTCGGCAGCGGGCTGGGCTGCGGTGCGATTTCGATCATCACCGAGGACTGCCCCGTCGCGGTGGCCGCATCCGTGCTCGCGTACTTCGATCGCGAAAACGCGGGTCAATGCGGATCGTGCTTCAACGGGACGGCGGCGATGGCCGCGGCCGCCGGCGCGCTGCGCGACGGCGCCGCGGCGGCAGAAGACGTCGAACGGTTGCGCCGCTGGTCGGTGCTGCTGCGCGGACGCGGTGCGTGCGCAACGCTGGATGCCGCGACCAACGTCGCTGCCAGCCTGCTCGATCAGTTCCCGGACGCCGTCAGTGCCCATCTCGACGGCACCTGCCCGGACTGCACCCGCGGTGCGTTCCGCGCGGACCGTCCCTACGAGGCGGAACCTGTGAGGCAAGCATGAAAATCCGGCTGGATCGCACCATCTGCGACGGCTTCGGCATCTGCGCCAAACACGCGCCCGGATACTTCTCGCTGGACGATTGGGGGTACGCATCGCTCATCGGGGACGGCACGGTGGCGGAGGCGGATCGCGACGCAGTCATGCGGGCGCTGCTCGACTGCCCGGTGCACGCCATCACCGAAATCGGCCAGCGCACCTCCCGCGCATCGCAGCCGCCGTTGGCCGACGCCGAGGACCCGGCCGAGCACCTCAAAACCGAAGAGAACGAGGCGGAGTGGGGATTCACGCGCTGAGCCGTCCGCGCCCCGAGGAGTAGTGCCGTGCAGCTCACCTTTGACGCCGACGTAGAAGCCTTTCGCGCGGAGTTCGTCGGCTTCCTCACCGAACACCTGCCGACGCAGGCCCAAGCCGCGGAGCGCCCGTCGTCGACCTCGCACGTGCCCGAATGGTCGCGCCGCTGGCAGCGACTCCAGTTCGACCACGGATGGCTACTACCCGGCAACCCACCGGAATTCGGTGGTCGCAACGCAAACATCCTGCAGCAGTTCGTACATCGCGAGGAGCTGTCGCGACGCCGGATCTACCACTGCTTCAATCCCCAGGGCGTCGGCATCATCGCCGCGTCGCTGTTGTCCTTCGGCACCGAAGAGCAGAAGCGGCGCTGGGCCGTCCCGATCCTGCGCGCCGACAAGACCGCGTCCCTCGGCATGAGCGAGCCGGGAGCCGGCTCCGACCTGGCCGGGCTGCGGACGAAGGCCGAATTGGTCGGCGATGAGTTCGTGGTCAACGGGCAGAAGGTGTGGACTTCCGGCGCCCATGATGCCGACGTGATCCTGACGTTCGTTCGCACGGACCCGAACGCTCCGCGGCACAAGGGAATCAGCGCGCTGCTCATCCCGACCGATAGTCCCGGTCTGGTGCGTCGCCCCTTCCCCTCGGTCTATGACCGTGACGAGCTGGACTTCAACGAGGTGTTCTTCAACGACGTCCGGGTGCCCGCGGATAACTTGGTCGGGCCGCTCAATGGCGGGTGGCGGGTCGCCAACGGCTCGCTCGGCCACGAGCGCACTTTGATGTGGATGGCGTTCGCCAACCGGCTCGAGCAACTCCTCGAGGACTACCGGCCCAGCGACGAGGTGAATGCGGACCACTACGCCACCATCGTGATGGACTACTACGCGCTGCGGCTGCTCGGTTCGGCCGCGCTGGGTAAAGCGGCTAGCGGCGACGTGGACGTGGCGGCGTTGTCCGTGCTGAAGGTGTTCGGCTCGGAGGCCGAGCAGAGCGCGCTGCGACACGCTCTGGACGCCGCCGGGGCCGATGGGCTGCGGGACAAGATGCTGACGGCCCCGTACAACCCTTACGCCCCGGATCTTTTCACCGCCAGCTGGTTCGCGCGCTATATCAGCAGCTACGCGGGCACCATCGCGGGCGGCACGTCGGAGATCCAGCGCAACATCATCGCGCAGCGCGTACTCGGTCTGCCCTCGCGGTGATCACAACGCCGGACACAGCGACGACAGAAACTGCTGAGTTCGGCGTCGCGACTTGGTTCGCTCGTCAATGTCCTTGCCCAACGGCACGATTCGCACCGCGAGGTCGGTGACACCGGCATCGCGGTAGCGGCGCAACCGCTCCAGGACGGTCGCCTCGTCGCCTGCCGCCATGGTGTCACCGACGTCTTCGGCGTCGCCGTGCTGCAACAGTCGCACATAGTTCGGCGAGAAGTCGGCGTGTCCGAGCACCTCGCTGGCGTAGCCGCGAGCCTCGTCCGCCTCGCCATTGGAGCAGAGCGCGACGGGAACACCGGCGACGATCCGGGGCGCGGGCCGCCCGGCCCGGGCGGCCGCCGCGGTGAGGCGTGGAACGACGTGGTCGGCGATGGCGCGCTCGTCGGCCATCCACAGCACGGTGCCCCCGGCCCGCTCGCCGGCGAGTTGCAGCATCGTCGGCCCGAGCGCCGACAGCAGCACCGGCATCTCGAAGGCGTCGGTGACATCGACCGGCGAATGGACGCAATAGTTTTCGTTGTCGACATCCACGGTGCCCGGACCGGCGAAGGAA
>NZ_LZKV01000083.1:0-5725 GCF_001672995.1 Mycobacterium sp. 1482292.6
CAGGGCGCCGTGCCCGATCTCGCGCCGCTTGGGTGAGCCCACCCGGCCGGTCTCGCCGGTCGAGAACGGCGGGAAGTTGTAGTGGTGCATGTAGCGCTTCGAGGTCTCGGGCCCCAGCGAATCGATCTGCTGGGCCATCTTGACCATGTCGAGCGTGGTGACGCCCAGGATCTGGGTCTCACCGCGCTGGAACAGCGCGCTGCCGTGCGCCCGCGGCACCACGGCCACCTCGGCCGACAACGCGCGGATGTCGGTGATGCCGCGGCCGTCGATGCGGAAGTGATCGGTCAGGATGCGCTGGCGCACCAGCTTTTTGGTCAGTGACCGGTAGGCGGCGCTGATCTCTTTCTCGCGGCCCTCGTAGGTCCCAGAGTCCCCAGCAAGGCGCGCGAGCACCTCGGCCTTGAGCTCGTCGGTGCGCGCGTCACGCTCGGCCTTGCCGCCGATGGTCAGCGCCTTGGCCAGCTCGTCGGTGGCCACCGAGGCCACCGAGTAGTAGACGTCGTCGCCGTAGTCCGGGAACGTCGGGAACTCGCCGGCCGGTTTGGCGGCCGCCCCGGCCAGTTCCTCCTGCGCGCTACACAGCGCGGCGATGAACGGCTTGGCGGCCTCGAGGCCTTCGGCCACAACGGTTTCCGTCGGCGCCGGGGCGCCGCCCTCGACGAGCTCGATGACGTTCTCGGTCGCCTCGGCCTCGACCATCATGATGGCCACGTCTTTTTTGTCGCCTTCGCCGACTATGCGGCCGGCCACCACCATGTCGAACACGGCCCGCTCGAGCTGCTCGACGGTCGGGAACGCCACCCAGGTGCCGTCGATCAGCGCGACCCGCACCCCACCGATGGGACCCGAGAACGGCAGCCCGCTCAGCTGGGTCGAGGCCGACGCGGCGTTGATCGCCAGCACGTCGTACAGGTCGTTGGGATCCAGGCTCAGGATGGTCACCACGACCTGGATCTCGTTACGCAGCCCGGAGACGAACGACGGGCGCAGCGGCCGGTCGATGAGCCGGCAGGTCAGGATCGCGTCGGTGGAGGGACGGCCCTCGCGACGGAAGAACGAACCGGGGATGCGACCGGCGGCATACATCCGCTCCTCGACATCCACGGTCAGCGGGAAGAAGTCGAAGTGCTCCTTGGGGCTCTTGCTGGCGGTCGTCGCCGACAACAGCATGTTCTCTTCGTCGAGGTACGCGACCACGGCGCCAGCGGCCTGCTGGGCCAACCGGCCGGTCTCGAAACGGATGGTGCGGGTGCCGAAGCTCCCGTTGTCGATGGTGGCGGTCGCCTCGAACACGCCCTCTTCAATTTCAGCGACAGACATGGACGTCCGTACGGCCTCTCTTGTATTCAGCTTTTTCGCGTGGCCACGCGCGAACCGCAGGCCTGACGGCCACGGGTCACCCGCGGGAGGCGCTGAGTCTGAATACGGCTACGGCCATCGATCGAAGCGGCCGACCTGCCCCAGATCCGGAGAGCCCGGCAGCCACTACCGAAGACCGCCCGATGCAGACTGGCTGCTCCCTCGAACGTGCGTAGTGACACGCTGGAACGGCACACGCGGATCTGCGTGACCGCACCATTTGCTCGGGCCGAACCGGCCCAGAACGTCCTCACTCTACACGGGCGACCCCTGCCCGCCATATCGCTCGGAATTTGCGGGGCCGCGAACGCCCCGGTGGGGGCTGCGTCAGCGACGCAGGCCCAGCCGCTCGACCAGCGAGCGGTACCGCTCGACGTCGATCTGCGCGACGTACTTGAGCAGCCGGCGACGGCGGCCGACCAGCAGCAACAGTCCGCGACGCGAGTGGTGGTCGTGCTTGTGCACCTTCAGGTGCTCGGTCAGGTCGGCGATCCGCTTGGTCAGCAGCGCGACCTGCGCCTCAGGCGAACCGGTGTCGGTGCCATGCAGGCCGTAATTGCCCAGGATTTCTTTTTTCTGCTCGGCTGTAAGCGCCACGAACTAACTCCATCAATCGGTGCCGCGAGAAATCTCGTGCGTGGCCGCCGCGGACTGCAGCACACGCCGTATCGGCTGGCGAGTCTATCAGCGGCGGCGCCGTCTACCGAATCGCAGGCCAGCGCTGCGCCCTTGACAACATACAACCATTTGGTTGTATGTTGCTCGGGTGACCGTAGATCAGGAGGACCGGGTGGACGCCCTGTTCCACGCGCTCGCCGACCGAACCCGGCGCGACATCATGCGCCGGACCCTGGAAGGGGAACACTCGGTTTCCGCATTGGCGGTCAAGTACGACATGAGCTTCGCCGCGGTGCAGAAGCACGTCGTCGTGCTGGAAAAGGCCGGCCTGCTCACCAAACGACGAAGCGGTCGAGAGCAGCTGGCCAGCGGTGACGTGGCGGCCGTGCGGTCGGTGGCCACGATGCTCACCGAACTCGAATCCCTCTGGCGGGATCGCATCGCCCGCGTCGACGAACTCATCGCATCCGACTCAAACCAGGAGGACTGAACCATGCCCGTGACCGACGTCCAGCACGACCCGGACAACCTGACGCTGACCATCACGGCGGACTTCGCCGCGCCGGTGGCCCGAATCTGGCAGGTGTACGCCGACCCTCGTCAGTTGGAGAAGGTGTGGGGACCGCCGTCCCACCCGGCGACCGTCGTCGACCACAGCCTCACACCCGGCAGTCGCACGACGTACTTCATGACCGGACCGGACGGCCAGAAGTACGCCGGGTACTGGGAGATCACGGCCGTGGACGAACCGACGAGCTTCTCCTTCCTGGACGGCTTCGCCGACCTGGACTTCAACCCGAACCCCGACCTGCCGGTCTCGAGGAATGTGTACACATTCGCCGAGCACAACGGCGGCACTCGCGCGACATACGTGAGCACCTACTCCTCCGCCGAGGCGCTGCAGCAGGTGCTGGACATGGGCGTCGTCGAGGGCGCCTCTTCGGCCATCAACCAGATCGACGACCTGCTCGCCGCCTGACGCCTGCCGGCGACTCCTGGAATCAGTCCTGGGCCGAGAGGGTGATGCGGGCCCGTTCGGTGTCCCTGCCCATCGCGTCGATGAGGTCGGCGATCGAATCGAACTTGTGCTGGCCGCGGATACGGGCGACGAAGTCCAGCGCCACGTGCTGCCCGTACAGGTCGGCGTCGGTGTCCAGGACGAACGCCTCCACGGTGCGGGTACGCCCGGAGAACGTCGGGTTGGTGCCCACCGACACCGCCGCCTGATAGCGCTCGCCCGGGACCATCGCCCCGGGGGCCCCCGCCCCCTGACCGTGGCCGAGCACGGTGAACCAGGCGGCGTACACGCCGTCGGCCGGGATGGCCGAATACATCGGCGGCGCCACGTTCGCGGTGGGAAAGCCCAGCTCGGCACCGCGCCCGTGGCCGCGGACCACCACGCCCTCGACCCGGTGCGGCCGGCCCAGCGCCTCCATCGCCGCCACCACGTCACCGGCATCCACACAGGACCGGATGTAGGTGGACGAGAACGTCACCGTCTCGTTGCTGTGGTGCTCGGACAGCAGCGACATCGACTCCACGGCGAACCCGAAGCGCTCGCCGGCGCGTCGCAGCGTTTCGACGTTGCCCGTCGCCTTCTTGCCGAAGGTGAAGTTCTCCCCCACGACGACCTCGACCACGTGCAGGTTCTCCACCAGCAGCTCGTGGACGTAGCGCTCCGGGGTGAGCTTCATGAAATCGGTGGTGAACGGCATGACCAGGAAGACGTCGATGCCCAGCTCTTCGACCAGCTCGGCGCGCCGGGTCAGCGTCGTCAGCTGCGCGGGATGGCTGCCGGGATAGACCACTTCCATCGGGTGCGGGTCGAACGTCATCAGCACCGTCGGAACGTTGCGGGCCCGCGCCGCTTTCACCGCATGCGCGATCAGCTCGGCGTGGCCGCGATGCACACCATCGAACACACCGATGGTGAGCACACACCTGCCCCAGTCCGTGGGTATCTCGTCTTGGCCGCGCCACCGCTGCACGTCCGCCAGCCTACGGCGCGCAGTGGTCCGCCGGGAGGTCGGAAGGGGCAAACCGCCGCCATGGTGTCGGGGAACACCCCGGATTAGGCCTGGGTTGCCTAAACTTTCTCGATGTGAGCCCTGACGAGGAGCGTGGCGGTATCACCGCGGTCGGCCAGGACTACCTGAAGGTCATCTGGAATGCCCAGGAGTGGTCCCCGAAAGACGCACCGCAGAAGGTCAGCACCAAGATGCTGGCCGAGAAGATCGGGGTGTCGGCCAGCACGGCCTCGGAGTCCATCCGCAAACTCGCCGAGCAGGGGCTCGTGGACCACGAGAAATACGGCGCGGTGACGCTGACCGAGGCGGGGCGGCGCGCGGCGCTGGAGATGGTGCGCCGGCACCGGCTGCTGGAGACCTTCCTGGTCAACGAGCTCGGCTACGCCTGGGACGAGGTGCACGACGAGGCCGAGGTGCTCGAGCACGCGGTGTCGGATCGCCTGGTGGCCCGCATCGACGCCAAGCTGGGCTTTCCGCAGCGCGACCCGCACGGTGACCCGATACCGGCCTCCGACGGGCAGGTGCCGACCCCGCCGGCCCGCCAGCTGTGGGCGTGCGACGACGGGGACACCGGGACGGTGGCCCGCATCTCCGACGCCGACCCCGAGATGCTGCGCTACTTCACCGACGTCGGCATCAGTCTCGACTCCCGGCTGCGGGTCCTGACCCGGCGCGAATTCGCCGGCATGATCTCCGTCGCCATCGATTCCGGCGACGGCGCCGAGACGACGGTCGATTTGGGTAGCCCGGCCGCGCGGGCGATCTGGGTGACGGCCTAGCCGCGCTCCCCGCCCGTCAGTCGGCCAGCAGTCCCTTGGCGATGTGGGTGACCTGAACCTCGTTGCTGCCCGCGTAGATCATCAGCGACTTGGCGTCGCGGGCCAGCTGCTCCACCCGGTACTCGGCCATGTATCCGTTGCCGCCGAACAGCTGTACGGCCTCCATCGCCACCTCGGTGGCCGCCTCCGAGGAGTACAGCTTGATCGCCGACGCCTCGGCCAGCGTCAGCGGCTTGCCGGCCTGCTGGCGCTCGATGGTGTGAAAGACCATGTTCTGCACGTTCATTCGGGCGATCTCCATCTTCGCCAGCTTGAGCTGGATCAACTGGAACTGCCCGATGTTGCGGCCCCACAGTGTGCGGCTCTTCGCGTAATCGACGCACAGCCGGTGGCATTCGTCGATGATGCCCAACGCCATCATTGCGATCCCGATCCGCTCGGCGGCGAAGTTGGCGCGCGCGCTGTCGCGGCCGTCGCCGTCGGTGTGCTGTTCGCTCTCGCCGAGCAGCCGGTCCGGGCCCAGCCGCACGTTGTCGAAGAACAGCTCGCCGGTCGGCGAGGACATCATGCCCATCTTCTTGAACGGCTTGCCCTGCGTCAGGCCGGGCATGCCGGCATCGAGCACGAAGACCAGCACCGGGCGGTTGCGCTTGTCTTGCTTGTCCGCGCTCGCATTGCCCTCACGGGGGCCCTCGTCGAGCTTGGCGTAGACGACCAGGACGTCGGCGCAGGGCCCGTTGGTGATGAAGGTCTTCTGCCCGTTGAGGATGTAGTCGTCACCGTCGCGTTTGACGTAGGTCTTCATGCCGCCGAACGCGTCCGAACCCGAGTCCGGCTCGGTAATCGCCCATGCCGCAATCTTTTCCAGCGTCATCAGCTCGGGCAGCCAGCGTTCCTTCTGCGCCAGCGTCCCGCGGCTGGCGATGGTCGCGGCGCCCA
>NZ_LZKV01000084.1:0-41155 GCF_001672995.1 Mycobacterium sp. 1482292.6
CCGGTCGCGCAGCTGGTGCAGACCGCGTACGACGACGTGACCGCGATGACCGGCGCGCTGACGGGCTACCTGATGTCCGCGGCGCAGCAGGCGGACGAGATCTACAAGGTGGGCCTGGGATCGGTGCGCTACCTGCTCGCGGTCGGCGATCTGCTGATCGGCTGGAGGTTGCTGGTGCAGGCCGACATCGCGCACCGCGCGCTGGCGAATGGCGCGGGCGACGACGAAGCGTTCTACCGGGGCAAGGTCGCGACCGCGGGGTTCTTCGCCAAGAACATGCTGCCCAGGCTGACCGCGCTGCGCGGGGTCATCGAATCCATCGACGACGACATCATGAAGGTGGCCGAAGCGGCCTTCTGAGCGCCCACAGGTTGGGCACAGGTTAAACGGGTAAACCCTTACGTTGGCTTTAACCGACGAATGGAGAAACGTTGATGTCTGCCAGCTGTCACGCGCCCCGGTTCACCCGCCTCGCGGTCTTCGCCGTCGCGGGGGCCACCGCGCTATCCCTGTCCGCCTGCGGCTCTTCGAACAAGTCCAGTCCGCCGTCGACCTCGACCTCGACCTCGACGTCGGTCGTGACGTCGACGACCACCTCGGCCACCCCGAACGCCGAAGCGCGGGTGAGCGGCCTGATCGCCTCGGTGGCGGGCAACTCCATTCAGGTCACCAAGGAAGACAACGCGACCGCTTCGGTCAACTTCACCTCGACCACCAAGATCACCGAGGCGGTGCCGGCCGGGCTGCCGGACGTCACCCCCGGCAGCTGCGTCAGCGTGAAGCCGACGGAGGGAACGACGCCGGCGCCCGGACAGCCCGTCACTGCCGCGTCGGTGAAGATCAGCCAGTCCGTCAACGGCGCCTGCCCGAAGCCGCCGCAGTCCGCGCCCGGCGGTTCCACCACCACGCCGCCGTCTCTCCCGCCGTCGAATGCGCCCACGAAGCCGGCGTGGGTGCGCGGCTCGGTGGCGTCGGTGTCCGGTAACACCATCAACCTGACCAACACCGATCCCAACGGCAACACCACGCAAACGGCCGTCACGGTCGACGACAAGACCAAATACAGCAAGCAGACGCCCGCCAATACCGACGCGATCACTCCCGGCAAATGCCTGTACGCGCGGGGCACCCAGGACAACGGCGGCGCGCTGCAGGCGACGAGCATCAATCTACGACAGGCTGTCGACGGCAAATGCGGCAAGCCCAAGCAGCCCGGCCAGGGTGGCTGACCCCGGCTCGGCTGACTGAGATTGCCGTCACTCCCGCCGGCGCGGCGTGAAAACCGCGTCCGGCGGGGGTATTTGCCTACGACGGCGAAACGCGTGATCGGAGATGAGTCCTGTGGCTGCCCTATCGTTGAAGACCCGGCGGACGCAGATCGTGCTCGGCGCCGTCATCGCCTTCCTCGTGCTGTGCGTCGCCATGTGTGGACCCTCCCACGACGCGTCGAACAGCAGCGCGCCACGCGCCGTCACGGCGGTCCCGCCCAGCGGGGCGCCCAACGCTGCGCCGCCACCGGCGCCGGCGCCCCCGCCAGCCCCGCCGATAGGCAAGGACTACGTCGAAGGCATGGTGCAGTCGAATTCGGGTGGCACGGTCGCCCTTCGGACGAGGACCGGTTCGGCGACGGTGGACTACACGCCGCAGACCATGGTCATGGACGTCACCCCGGCGAAGCTGACCGACGTGACGCCCGGCAGTTGCGTGAACATCAAGGCCACCCCGCAAAGCGCGCCGCCGCCGGCTGCAATCACCGCGCAGGCGGTGACGGTCACCCCATCCGTGGACGGCAAATGCCCGCCGCCCGCCGGGTTCTACGGCACGGTCGCCTCGGTGTCGGGTAACACCATCGCCGTCAACGGTCTGGGCCCCAGCGGCCCTGGCGCCTCCACCAACGTGACCGTCGCCGGGTCGACCTCATACCAGCGGCAGACCCCGTCGGACACCCAGGCGATCACGAACGGGAAATGCATTGGGGCACAAGGGACTCAGGACGGCGGGGTACTGCACGCGGCGATGATCAGTGTGGAGACCTGCCCGCCGATGGGGCACCCGCATCACCACCTGCACCTGCCGCACCTGCCCTTCCACCTCTAGTGGCCGGGACGCCGACAGCGCGCGGTAAAGCGCGAAAAGCGTTTATCAGACGGTGAAGCCGAGGGCGCGCAATTGCTCGCGGCCGTCCTCGGTGATCTTGTCCGGACCCCACGGCGGGTTCCACACCCAGTTGATCCGCAGGTCGTCGACGAGGCCGGCGCCCACCAAAGCGCTGCGTGACTGGTCTTCGATGACGTCGGTCAGCGGGCAGGCCGCCGACGTCAGCGTCATGTCGATCAGCGCGACGGTTCCCTCCTCGCCCGCCTCGACGTTCAGCCCGTAGACCAGTCCCAGGTCGACGACGTTGATGCCGAGTTCGGGGTCGACGACGTCACGCATCGCCTCCTCGAGGTCGGCGAGGAATTCCTCATCCTGCGCGGTGGTTTCGCTCATCCATGACCTCCTGAAACTCTGTAGCCGCTTTGGCCAACGCATCCTTGAACGCCATCCACCCCAGCAGCGCGCATTTCACCCGCGCGGGGTATTTGGCCACCCCGGCGAACGCAATCCCGTCGCCCAGCACGTCCTCGTCGCCCTCGACGGTGCCACGCGAGGACACCATCTCGGTGAAGGCGGTGATGGTTTTGAGCGCGTCGCCGACGCTTTGCCCGATCACCTGCTGGGTGAGCACCGAGGTCGCCGCCTGGCTGATCGAGCAGCCCTGCCCGTCATAGGACACGTCGGCGACGGTCTCGCCGTCCTCGGACAGCGCCACCCGCAGGGTGACCTCGTCACCGCAGACCGGGTTGACGTGAAACACCTCGGCGCCGAACGGTTCCCGCAGCCCGCGGTGCTGTGGGTGCTTGTAGTGGTCCAGGATCACGTCCTGATACATCTGCTCGAGACGCAATGTCAGCCTCTCCCAAAAAAATCCAGAGCGCGGCGCACGCCGGCGACCAGACGCTCGACCTCCTCGGTGGTGTTGTACACCCCGAAGGACGCCCGAGCCGTGGCCGCCAACCCGAACCGGCGGTGCAGCGGCAGGGCGCAGTGGTGGCCCACCCGCACCGCGACGCCCTCGTCGTCGAGCACCTGCCCGACATCGTGGGCGTGCACGCCGTCGACGACGAACGACACCGGCGAGGCGCGGTTCTCCATGGACGTCGGGCCGACGATGCGCACGGCGTCGATACCGGACAAGCCGTCGATCGCCGCGACGACCAGCTGGTGTTCGTGGGCCTGCACGGCGTCCATGCCGATGGCCGCGAGATAGCGGGTGGCCGCGCCCAGCCCGACCACCTGCGATGTCATCGGGGTGCCGGCCTCGAACCGCTGCGGCACCGGCGCGTAGGTGGACGCTTCCATGGTCACGGTCTCGATCATCGAGCCACCGGTCAAGAACGGCGGCAACGCCGACAACACCTCGCCGCGGCCGTACAACACACCGATACCGTTGGGCCCCAACATCTTATGGCCGGAGAATGCGGCGAAGTCGACGTCCAGGGCGTGGAAGTCGACGGGCTGGTGCGGCACCGACTGGCAGGCGTCCAGCACGGTCAGCGCGCCCACCGCCCGCGCCCGGCTGACCAGTTCGGCCACCGGGGCCACCGCGCCGGTCACGTTCGAATGATGGGTGAAGGCGACGACCTTGACGCGTTCGTCGAGCTGCAGCGAGTCGAGGTCGATGCGCCCGTCGTCGGTCACGCCGTACCAGCGCAGCGTCGCCCCGGTGCGCCGGCAGAGTTCCTGCCACGGAACCAGATTGGCGTGGTGCTCGAGCTCGGTGGTGACGACGACGTCACCCGGTCCGACGGCGCGTTCGAAGCGCTTGTCCCCCAGCACATACGACACCAGGTTGAGCGCCTCGGTGGCGTTCTTGGTGAACACCAGCTCTTGGGCGTCCGCACCCACGAACGCGGCGATGTCGGCGCGGCCCTGCTCGTAGGCGTCGGTGGCCTCCTCCATCAGCTGGTGCGCACCGCGGTGCACGGCGCCGTTGGAGGTGAGCAGGAACTCCCGCTCGGCGTCGAGCACCTGCAGCGGGCGCTGGGACGTCGCACCGGAATCCAGGTAGGCCAACGGGTTTCCGCTGCGCATGACGCGCTTGAGGATCGGGAAGTCGGCGCGGATGGCCGCGACATCCAGGGGTGGGACCGCCGCCGAAGGTGTAGCCATGTCAGGCCCCGGCGGCCGCCGCTTGGGTGAAGCGGACGTAGCCGTTCTGCTCGAGTTCGTCGGCCAGCTCGGGACCGCCGGATTCGGCGATGCGTCCGCCGACGAACACGTGCACGTATTCGGGGCGGATGTAGCGCAGGATGCGGGTGTAGTGCGTGATCAGCAGGACGCCGCCGCGCACCGACTGGCCGGTGCCATCGTCCCAGCCGGTCTCCGCGTAGCGGTTCACGCCCTCGCTGACCACCCGCAGGGCGTCGACGTCGAGTCCGGAGTCGGTTTCGTCGAGGATCGCGATCTTGGGCTTGAGCAGTTCCAGCTGCAGGATCTCGTGGCGTTTCTTCTCACCGCCGGAGAAACCCTCGTTGACGCTGCGCTCCGCGAACGCCGGGTCGATTTCCAGCGAGCCCATCGCCGCCTTGACCTCTTTGACCCAGTGCCGCAGTTTCGGGGCCTCACCGCGCACGGCGGTCGCCGCCGAGCGCAGGAAGTTCGACACCGAGACGCCGGGCACCTCGACGGGATATTGCATGGCCAAAAAGATTCCGGCACGGGCGCGTTCGTCGATGCTCATCGCCAACACGTCCTCGCCGTCCAGCGTGATGGAGCCCGAGGTCACCGTGTACTTGGGGTGACCGGCGATGGCGTAGGACAGCGTCGACTTGCCCGACCCGTTGGGACCCATCAACGCATGTGTCTCACCGGATTTCACCGTCAGGTCGACGCCGTTGAGGATGGGAATCTCGCGTTCGGATTCGGCGGCGTTCGGGTTGACGACGCTGACGTGGAGGTCCTTGATTTCCAGAGTGGTCATGAGGCTGTTGTTTCCGTCTTTTCGGTTAAGGCCAGTTCGTGTTCGATGGCCGCGGTCAGGCGTTCGCGGATCTCGGGCACCCCGATTTTGGAGATGATCTCGGCGAAGAAACCGCGGATGACCAGGCGGCGGGCCTGCTCCTCGGGGATGCCGCGGGAACGCAGGTAGAACAGTTGCTCGTCGTCGAAACGGCCGGTGGCACTGGCATGTCCGGCGCCGACGATCTCGCCGGTCTCGATCTCGAGGTTGGGCACCGAGTCGGCGCGCGCCCCGTCGGTGAGCACCAGGTTGCGGTTCACCTCGAACGTGTCGGTGCCGGCGGCTTCGGCGCGGATCAGCACGTCGCCGATCCAGACGGTGTGCGCGTCGGGCAGCGCGGAGTCCGGATCGCCTTGCAGCGCACCCTTGTACAGCACGTTCGACTTGCAGTCGGGCCGGGCGTGATCCACCAGCAGCCGCGACTCCAGGTGCTGGCCGTCGTCGGCGAAGTACAGGCCCAGCAGCTCGGCGTCCCCGCCCGGGGCGGTATAGCGCACGTTGGCCGTCAGCCGCACCACCTCGCCGCCGAGCGTGACGGCGACGTGGCGCAGCACCGCGTCCTTGCCCAGCTTGGCGTGGTGCATGCTGACGTGCACCGCGTCGTCGGCCCAGTCGGCGAGCCACACCACGGTGAGCCGGGCGGCGTCGTCGACGACGAATTCGACGTTGTCGGCGTACGTTCCGCTGCCCCGCTGGTCGATGACGACGACGGCCTCGGCGAGCTCGGCGACCCGGACCTGCAGGTGACCGTAGGCCACCGCGCCCTCGCCCGGGCCGGTGACGGTGATGCCGATCGGCTCGGCGATGCGGGTATCGCGCTCGACGGTGACCAGCGTCGCGGAGTTGAACGACGAAAAAGCTTGCGCGGCAACCCGGTCGGTGGGCACCCCACCCTGGCCGAGTCGCTCGTCGCCACGCGAGACGCTCTCGACCCGCAGGCCGGGCCGCTCGGCGACGCTGATCCCGGCCTTGCCGGTGGCGCGCGCCGAGCCGTCGTGCAGACCGCGCAGCCGGCGCAGCGGGGTGAACCGCCAGAGTTCGTCGCGGCCGTGCGGGACCTCGAACGCGTCCACCTCGAACGAGGAGAACAGCTCGCCCTTGTTGGCAGCGGCGAGGGCCGAACCCTCAACCGCTTCGGTCAGATTCGTCACTAGCCGACCGCGCCTTCCATCTGCAGCTCGATCAGCCGGTTCAGCTCGAGCGCGTACTCCATGGGCAGCTCTTTGGCGATCGGCTCGACGAAGCCGCGAACCACCATGGCCATGGCCTCGTCCTCGGTCAGGCCGCGACTCATCAGGTAGAACAGCTGGTTCTCGCTGACCTTGGACACGGTGGCCTCATGGCCCATGGTGACGTCGTCCTCGCGGATGTCGACGTAGGGGTAGGTGTCGCTGCGGCTGATCGTATCGACCAGCAGCGCATCGCATTTCACGCTGGACCGCGATCCGTGCGCTCCCTTGTTCACCTGCACCAGGCCGCGGTAGGAGGTGCGGCCGCCGCCGCGGGCCACCGACTTGGACACGATGTTGCTCGACGTGTTCGGGGCCAGGTGCAGCATCTTCGCGCCGGTGTCCTGGTGCTGGTCTTCACCGGCGAAGGCCACCGAGAGCACCTCGCCCTTGGCGTGCTCGCCGGTCATCCAGACCGCCGGGTACTTCATGGTGACCTTCGACCCGATGTTGCCGTCGATCCACTCCATGGTGGCGCCGGCCTCGGCGCGGGCCCGCTTGGTGACCAGGTTGTAGACGTTGCCCGACCAGTTCTGGATCGTCGTGTAGCGAACGCGCGCATTGGGTTTCACGATGATCTCGACCACCGCGGAGTGCAGCGAGTCAGACTTGTAGATGGGCGCCGTACAACCCTCGACGTAGTGCACGTAGGAGCCCTCGTCGGCGATGATCAGCGTCCGCTCGAACTGGCCCATGTTCTCGGTGTTGATCCGGAAGTAGGCCTGCAGCGGGATGTCGACGTGCACGCCCTTGGGCACGTAGATGAACGAGCCACCGCTCCACACCGCGGTGTTCAGCGCGGAGAACTTGTTGTCCCCAGCCGGGATCACGGTGCCGAAGTACTCCTGGAAGATCTCCGGGTGCTCGCGCAGCGCCGTGTCGGTGTCCAGGAAGATGACGCCCTGCTTCTCCAGGTCCTCCCGGATGGAGTGGTAGACGACCTCGGATTCGTACTGGGCCGCGACGCCGGAGACCAGCCGCTGCTTCTCGGCTTCGGGGATGCCCAGCTTGTCGTAGGTGTTTTTGATGTCCGCGGGCAGGTCGTCCCACGTCGCCGCCTGCTTCTCGCTGGAGCGCACGAAGTACTTGATGTTGTCGAAGTCGATGCCCTCCAGGTTCGAACCCCAGTTCGGCATCGGCTTGCGGTCGAAGATGCGCAGCGCCTTGAGCCGGGTCTGCAGCATCCATTCGGGCTCGTTCTTCTTCGCCGAGATGTCGCGGACGACGGCCTCCGACAGGCCGCGCTGGGCGCTGGCGCCGGCGACGTCGGAGTCCGCCCAGCCGTAGCCGTACCGCCCCAGGGACGCGATCGCCTCTTCCTGGGTCAGCGGCGCGGTAGCCGTCTTGCTGGCCTCGGGGGTGAGTGTCATCGAGACGCTCCTTTGATGCTCGTGGTGTCGGTCATACGGCGCGGGCTGGGCGCCGTGCTTGATGCCTGGGTCAGGGGTACGTGCGTGGTGCAGGCGCAGTCGCCGTTGACGATGGTCGCCAACCGCTGGACGTGGGTGCCCAGCACCTCGGCCATGGCCTGTTGCTCGGCGTCGCACAGCTCGGGGAATTCCTCCGCGACGTGCGACACCGGGCAGTGGTGCTGGCAGATCTGCACGCCGTGGATCGGCCCACCGACCTGCGTGGTCGTGGTGACGTAGCCGGCCTTGGTCAGTGCGGTGGCGATGCGGTCGGCGGCCGCCTCGACGTCGGTGTCGGCCGCGCTGTCGGCCGCGGGAACGTCGGCCAGGATGGCGTCGATCCGCTGCCGGGCGAACGCCTGCACCGCCTCTTCCCCACCGATTTCGCGCAGTTGCCGCATGGCCGCCGCGGCAAGGTCGTCGTAGGCGTGGTCGAGCTTGGCCCGCCCGGCCGAGGTCAGCCGGTACCGCTTGGCGGGACGCCCGCGCCCCGCCTGCTGCCACGCGGCGGGCGCCGTGGCCTCGGCGTCGCCAGCCTCGATCAGCGCGTCGAGGTGGCGTCGCACGCCGGCGGCCGTCAAACCCAGCCGGTCACCGATCTCCGCGGCGGTGATCGATCCGGACTCCAACAGCAGGCGCACGATCGCGCGGCGGGTGTGACCATCCGGCACCGGCGCGCCGACGTCGGCCACGCCGGTAGCGGCCCCATCGGGGCTGGTTCGGATTTTCACAACACCAGTGTGACGCAATTCCGGGGATCGGTCTAGCAAGGGTCCCCTGTGCTGGCGTCGCGATGCTCACACCAACCGCCCGATCGCCCGGCTCCTCACCGCCCGCAACGTGCGGTCCGCCTCGTCGGCCGGGCTAGGCTGCTCTGATGGCAGCCCGCCACCACACGCTGAGCTCGTCGATCGCGAGCCTGCACGGCGACGAGCAAGCAGTGGGCTCGCCGCTGAACGATACCGAGCTCACCGCGCTGCGCCGCACCCGCCTGTTCGGTGCCGCCGGCACCGTGGTGATGGCGATCGGCGCGCTGGGCGCCGGCGCGCGTCCCGTTGTGCAGGACCCCACCTTCGGGGTGCGGCTGCTCAACCTCCCGTCGCGGATCCAGACGGTGTCGTTGACCATGACCACCACCGGCGCCGTCATGATGGCGCTGGCCTGGTTGATGCTGGGCCGGTTCGCGCTGGGCAACCGGCGGATGTCGCGCGGCGACCTGGACCGCACCCTGCTGCTGTGGGTGCTGCCGCTGCTCATCGCCCCGCCGATGTACAGCAAGGACGTCTACTCCTACCTGGCGCAAAGCCAGATCTCGCTGGAGGGCCTGGACCCCTACCGGGTGGGCCCGGCCTCCGGCCTGGGGCTGTCGCACATCTTCACGCTGTCCGTGCCAACGCTGTGGCGCGAGACGCCCGCGCCGTACGGGCCGCTGTTTTTGTGGATCGGGCGCGGCATCTCGGCGGTCACCGGGGAGAACATCGTCGCCGCCGTGCTGTGCCACCGCCTGGTGGAGCTGCTCGGGGTGGCCCTGATCGTGTGGGCGACGCCGCGCCTGGCCCGGCGCTGCGGCGTCGCCGAGGTCAGCGCCCTGTGGCTGGGCGCGGCCAATCCGCTGCTGATCATGCATCTGGTGGCCGGCGTGCACAACGAGGCGCTGATGCTGGGCCTGATGCTGGCCGGGGCGGAATTCGCGTTGCGCGGCATCTCGGATGGCAAAGCGCCGCGCCTGCTGCCCCACTCCTGGAAGCTCGGGCCGGACTGGGAGCCGTTGGGGATGCTGGTCGCCGGCGCTGTGCTGATCGTGCTGTCGTCGCAGGTGAAACTGCCGTCGTTGCTGGCGCTGGGCTTCGTCACGATGGCCCTGGCCTACCGCTGCGGTGGCACCCTGCGCGCGCTGCTGCTGACCGGCGGCGGCATGGCGGTGCTGTCGTTGGCGGTGATGGCGCTGGTGGGCTGGGCCAGCGGGCTGGGCTTCGGCTGGATCTACACGCTGGGCACCGCCAACGTGGTACGCAGCTGGATGTCGCCGCCGACGCTGCTGGCGCTGGGCACCGGGCAGGTGGGCATCCTGCTGGGGCTGGGCGATCACACCACCGCGGTGCTGGGGCTGACCCGTGCGATCGGCGTGCTGATCATCATGGTCATGGTGGCCTGGTTGTTGCTGGCCGTCTTCCGCGGCCGGCTGCACCCGATCGGCGGGCTGGGCGTGGCGCTGGGCATCACGGTGCTGCTGTTTCCCGTCGTGCAGCCCTGGTACCTGCTGTGGGCCATCATCCCGCTGGCCGCCTGGGCGACCCGCACCGGCTTCCGCGTCGCGGCGATCGTCATCAGCCTGGTCGTCGGGATCTTCGGCCCCACCGCCAACGGCGACCGGTTCGCGCTGTTCCAGATCATCGACGCCACCCTGGCCAGCACCGTCATCGTCGTGGCGCTCATCGCGCTGACCTACACCCGCCTGCCCTGGCGCCGCCCGCCCGTCCTGGGCACCGAATCCGACGGCCCACCCGTCACCGACGAGACGGCACCGCCGCAGCCCCCGTCGCCCCCCCGCCCGGCGCCGGCACATGGCGCCTACGCTGATTCCACGTGAGCTCGGCCTTTCCAGAATCGCGCAAATCCCGTGACACGGTGGTGCGGCTGCGCGGCGTCACCAAGACATACGGGTCCGGCGTGACCGCCGTCGAGGCCGTCGCCAACCTCGATCTCGAGGTGCACGCCGCCGAGGTGCTGGCCCTGCTCGGCCCCAACGGCGCCGGCAAGACGACGACGGTGGAGATGTGCGAGGGCTTCGTACGGCCCGACGCCGGCACCATCGAGGTGCTCGGCCTGGACCCGATCGCCGACAACACGCGGCTGCGGGCGCGCATCGGGGTGATGTTGCAGGGCGGCGGCGGCTATCCCGCGGCGCGGGCCGGCGAGATGCTCAATCTGGTGGCCGCCTACTCCGCCGACCCGCTGGACCCCGCCTGGCTGCTGGACACGCTCGGCCTCACCGACGCCGCCCGCACCACCTACCGGCGGCTCTCCGGTGGCCAGCAGCAACGCCTGGCGCTGGCCTGTGCCCTGGTCGGGCGCCCGGAACTGGTGTTCCTCGACGAGCCCACCGCGGGCATGGACGCGCACGCCCGGCTGCTGGTGTGGGAACTGATCGATGCGCTGCGCCGCGACGGTGTGACGGTCGTGCTGACGACGCATCAGCTCAAGGAGGCCGAGGAACTCGCCGACCGGCTGGTGATCATCGACCACGGGGCGACGGTGGCCTCCGGCACGCCGACGGAGCTGATGCGCAGCGGGGCCAAGGACCAGTTGCGGTTCAGCGCACCGCCGCGCCTGGATCTGTCGCTGCTGTCCGCCGCCCTGCCGGAGGACTACAAGGCCACCGAGGTGACGCCGGGCGAGTACCTGATCGAAGGGCACATCGACCCCCAGGTGCTGGCCACCGTCACCGCGTGGTGCGCGCGGATCGACGTGCTGGCCACCGACATGCGCGTCGAGCAACGCAGCCTCGAGGACGTGTTCCTCGACCTCACCGGCAGGAAGTTACGGCCTTGACCGACAACGAGATTCGATCCAGCGTCTTTCCGGCGGGCACCTTCGCGCCCGACCCGCGGCCCAGCGCGGTGCCGAAAATGCTTGCCGCGCAGTTCGGTTTGGAGCTCAAGCTGCTGCTGCGCAACGGCGAACAGCTGCTGCTGACCATGTTCATCCCGATCACGCTGCTGGTCGGGCTCACGCTGCTGCCGCTCGGTTCGTTCGGCCAGCACCGCGCGGCCACCTTCACCCCGGTCATCATGGCGCTGGCGGTGATCTCGACCGCGTTCACCGGGCAGGCGATCGCGGTCGCCTTCGATCGGCGTTACGGCGCCCTCAAGCGGCTCGGCGCCACCCCGCTGCCGGTGTGGGGCATCATCGCGGGCAAGTCGCTGGCCGTGGTCACCGTGGTGTTTTTGCAGGCAATCCTGTTGGGCGCCATCGGTTTTGCGCTCGGCTGGCGACCGGAACCGGCGGCGTTGGCGCTGGGCGCGGCGGTGATCGCGCTGGGCACCGTGGTGTTCGCGGCCCTGGGGCTGCTGCTCGGCGGGACGCTGCGGGCCGAGATCGTGCTCGCGGTTGCCAACCTGATGTGGTTCGTGTTCGCCGGCCTCGGCGCGCTGACCGTCGAAACCGGCATCACCCCGACCGCGGTCAAGTTGGCGGCCCGGCTGACCCCGTCGGGCGCGCTCACCGAGGCGCTGTCGCAGGCGATGACCATGTCGGTGGACTGGTTCGGGGTGATCGTCCTGGCCGCGTGGGGCGCGGTGGGCGCGCTGAGCGCGCTGCGCTGGTTCCGCTTCACCTGACGGTCGCATCGGGCTCTTCACCTGACGTTCGGGTCGGGCTCGCGACACTTAAACCACGCACACGACACGCCGCTATCGGTGTACGTGGTTTAAGTCTCGGCGCACCCCTCCGTACTACAGCTCGTAGTTTCGGTGGCTTAGGATCGGGCCGTGGTTGGACGGATGCTGTTGCGCGCGGTGGACCTGCTGCCCAACCCCAGCCTGGGCGTGCAGCGCCTGATCGCCGCGGCCGTCATCCTCACCCAGGGCGGCATCGCCATCACCGGCGCGATCGTGCGCGTCACCGCGTCGGGCCTGGGCTGCCCCACCTGGCCGCAGTGCTTTCCGGGCAGCTTCGTGCCGGTGGCCCACGCCGAGGTGCCACGCATCCACCAGGCCGTCGAGTTCGGCAATCGGATGGTCACCTTCGCCGTCGTCATCACGGCGGCGCTGGCGGTGCTGGCCGTCACCCGGGCGCGACGGCGCCGCGAGGTCCTCGTCTATGCCTGGCTGATGCCGGTGTCCACCGTCGTGCAGGCGGTGATCGGCGGCATCACCGTGCGCACCGGGCTGCTGTGGTGGACGGTGGCCGTCCACCTGCTGACGTCGATGACGATGGTGTGGCTGTCGGTGCTGCTCTACGTGAAAGTCGGCGAGCCCGATGACGGAGTGGTGCGCGAGCGGGTCGTCCGGCCGCTGCGCGCGCTGACCGCGCTGTCCGGCTTGAACCTGGCCGCCGTGCTGGTCACCGGCACGCTGGTGACGGCCGCTGGCCCGCACGCCGGTGATCGCAGCCCCACCCGCACGGTGCCGCGGCTCAAAGTCGAGGTCGACACCCTGGTGCACCTGCACTCGTCGCTGCTGATCGCCTACCTGGCCCTGTTGGTGGGGCTGGGCTTCGGGCTGCTGGCCGTGCGCGCCGCCCGGGCCGTGCTGGTGCGGCTCGCCGTGCTGCTCGCGCTGGTGTTCGCCCAGGCCGCCGTCGGCACCGCGCAGTATTACACCGGAGTCCCCGCCGTGCTGGTCGCCCTGCACGTGGCCGGGGCCGCGGCCTGCACCGCGGCCACCGCTGCGCTATGGGCGGCCATGCGAGAGCGGGCCCAGCCCGAGCCGCTCGCAGGCTGACTGCACCGCGACGGCGAACTGACGCTGGGCGATCTCGCGGGCCCCGGGGTCCAGCCGACGCCACCCCAGCGACGGCGCGACCAGATCCAGCGCCGCCACCCGGTGGCCGGCAAGGTCCACGCGCGCAAAGAGCAGCTCCCGCGTGCTCACCCCGGCGCGCCGCGCGGCCGACGTCAGCGCGGCGTGGCCCAGATCCCACGATTCGAACTCCGGCTCCACCGGCCAGGCGTGCGACCGTTCGCCGCCCACGAAGATCAACGACGCCCGCGCGACGGGCCGGTCGCGCTGCGTCGGCACGCCGTCGTTCTCGAGGTCGCGCAGATACCGCTCATCGAGGTTCCAAGCGATGGCGCCGGGCGGGTTGAGCAGGTGGCGGACTCGTCGGGTCCACGCCAGGAATTCGTCGCGTCGATCCCGGGCGTCCGCGCCGGCGCGCAAAATCACCAGATCTGCGCTGGCGGTTTCCGGGTCGTCCCAAGGCAGCCAGCGCGCGTGCAGACCGCGTCGCCGCAGCGCCGCCACCAGACCGGCGTCGCCGGCCGCGCCGTCACCGGACCCCGCCAGCACGATGCGGGGATGGAAGACGTCCGGGCGAGCGAGCTTCATGCCCGGGCATGATAAGCGGATGCACGCAATCGAAGTCAGCGAGACCGGCGGCCCCGAGGTGCTGCGCTACGTCGATACGCCCCAGCCGGCCCCCGGGCCCGGCGAGGTGCTGATCAAGGCCGAGGCCATCGGCGTCAACTACATCGACACCTATTTCCGCTCCGGGCAGTACCCGCGCGAGTTGCCGTTCGTCCTCGGCTCGGAGCTAGCCGGAACCATCGAAGCCCTCGGCGACGGCGCCGACGGGTTGCGCGTCGGCGACCGCGTGGTCAGCGCCGCGGCGTCCGGTGGGTATGCCGAATATGCCACGGCCCCAGCGCATTTGACCGCCGAGGTGCCCGACGGCGTGACCGCCGACGTGGCGGCCTCGGCCCTGCTGAAGGGACTGACCGCGCACTACCTGCTCAAGTCGGTGTATCCGGTGCAGGCGGGCGACACGGTGCTGGTGCACGCCGGCGCGGGCGGCGTCGGCCTGATCCTGACGCAGTGGGCCAATCTGCTCGGGGCGCGGGTGATCACCACGGTCTCGACGCCGGAGAAGGAGCGGCTGTCCCGGCGGGCAGGCGCCGACGAGGTGCTCCCCTATCCCGAGGACGCGGCGGCGTTCGGCGAGCGGATCCGCTCGCTGACCGACGGCGCCGGGGTGGCCGCGGTGTACGACGGCGTGGGCGCGAGCACATTCGACGCGAGCCTGGCCAGCCTGGCCGTCCGGGGCACGCTGGCGTTGTTCGGCGCGGCCAGCGGACCCGTTCCGCCGTTCGACCCGCAGCGCCTCAACGCCGCCGGCTCGGTGTTGTTGACCCGGCCGTCGCTGGCGCACTTCGTGCGCACCGGCCAGGAATTCAGTTGGCGCGCAGAGGAATTGTTCGCCGCGATCGCCGGCGGCGACATCTCCGTGGAGGTCGGCGGGCGCTATCCGCTGGCCGAAGCGGCGCGCGCCCACCAGGACCTGCAGGGCCGCAAGACGGCGGGCTCGATCGTGCTGCTGCCCTAGATGATTCGAGCCGCTACGCGTGCGGGCAGAAGATTCCCAGAAGCTGCTGGCAATTGTCTCTATTGATGAGGCCCGGCGGCGGTGGTGGTGGCGGTGCCGGCGGGTTGTCGCCGTCCCAGATGTTTTGGGCGACATTGCCCTGTCCGAACCAGACGTAATAGTAGGTGTGGCAGACGTTGTTGTCCCAGACGACGGGGTTGGTGACATGGTTGCCGGTCGGCGGCAACGGTTGCCCGGGGCACCAGCGGCACGGCCCCTGGGGGTGGTCGTTGGGACAGCCGGGCCACGCGTCCAGCGGGATCGGCCCGGGCTGGGCTTCGGCGATACCCGTGGTGATGCCCATGTCGCAGAAGGACAGGCCGGCCGAAAGCAGCGTTCCGGCGACCAACGTCCTGACGATGCGGTTAGTTGCCATGCCTGAAGTGTGATCCCGTGGACCGGCTACCGATCCCAGATAAGAAATCAGTTCTCGAATTCGCCGGGTGATGCGGTCACGGCACCGAGGCGACGCGAGTCGGCGACCGGCTCAGAACAGGTGCGGCAGCCCGATGGCCGAGTCGATGGCGAGCGCGCAGAACACCACCGCCAAGTAGTTGTTCGACTGCAGGAACAACCGCAGCGGCCGGACCGGCTCGCCGGCGCGGACCCCGGCGTAGAGCTGGTGGGCCATCGCCAGGAACCACACCCCGGCCACCAGGGCGACCGCGGCGTACAGCCAGCCGGTCGCCAGCGCCAGCGCCAGCGTGGCCAGCACCGTCAGCCAGGTGTAGATCAGGATCTGCTTGGTCACCTGACGCTCGGTCGCCACGGCCGGCAGCATCGGCACGCCCGCCGCCTTGTAGTCGTCCTTGTAGCGCATCGCCAGCGCCCAGGTGTGCGGCGGCGTCCAGAAGAAGATGATCGCGAACATCACCAGCGCGGGCCAGCCGATGGTGCCCGTGACGGCAGACCAGCCGATCATCACCGGCATGCAGCCGGCGGCGCCGCCCCACACCACGTTCTGCGAGGTGCGGCGCTTGAGCAGCAGGGTGTAGACGAACACGTAGAACGCGATCGTGGCCAGGGCCAGCAGCCCGGACAACAGGTTGCTGGTCCACCACAGCCAAAAGAACGACGCCACCGTCAGCACCAGGCCGAGCACCAGCGCGTTGCGCGTGGGCACCGCGGCGCGCGCGAGCGGCCGGCGGGCCGTGCGCTTCATCACCTTGTCGATGTCGGCGTCGGCCACGCAGTTCAGCGTGTTGGCACCCCCGGCGGCCAGCATCCCGCCGATCAGCGTGTTGACGATCAGCAGCGGGTTCACCGTGCCGCGCTGGGCCAGCAGCATGGCCGGGATCGCGGTGACGAGCAGCAGTTCGATGACCCGCGGCTTGGTCAGCGCCAGATAAGCCAGCACCGTGCCGTGTATCCGGCTTGGCAATCGGCTCGGCGCGACGCGCCCGCGAACGCTCACGCAATTACTCCTTGGGGTCGCAGCGGCGCGCAGCATCTACTACACACGATGGTAGACCGCGGTGTGGCGATGGCCCGCCCGCGGGTCGGTTCCCGCAGACTTTTCCCAGATTCGCGAACTGAATGTCAGGCACTTTCGACGGGCGCGTAATTTTCACACCTGCCGGCGGTGGGTACCCGAAATCCTGCGCTGCAAGAGCCGGCCCTCCCGCACTAGGGTGGGATTCATCAGCTCGATGACCCAAGGACTGAGTCTGTGACGACACTCGAAGAGATCTCCACGCTGACCCAACCGCACCTTCCCGACGACTGGTCCGAGCTCGACTCGGCCGCCGTCGACACCATCCGGGTGCTGGCCGCCGACGCGGTGCAAAAGGTCGGCAACGGCCATCCCGGGACGGCGATGAGCCTGGCGCCGCTGGCATACACCCTGTTTCAGCGGGCGATGGTCCACGATCCCAGCGACACCTACTGGCTGGGCCGCGACCGGTTCGTCCTGTCCTGCGGGCACAGCAGCCTGACGCTGTACCTGCAGCTGTACCTGGGCGGTTTTGGGCTGGAGCTGTCCGACATCGAATCGCTGCGCACCTGGGGGTCGAAGACCCCCGGGCATCCGGAATTCCGGCACACCAAGGGCGTGGAGATCACTACCGGACCACTGGGCCAGGGCCTGGCCTCGGCGGTGGGCATGGCGATGGCCGCGCGCTATGAGCGCGGGCTGTTCGATCCGGACGCCGCCCCGGGCACCAGCCCGTTCGACCACTTCATTTACGTGATCGCCTCCGACGGCGACATCGAAGAGGGCGTCACCTCGGAGGCCTCGTCGCTGGCGGCCGTCCAGCAGCTGGGCAACCTGATCGTCTTCTACGACCACAACGAGATCTCCATCGAGGACGACACCAACATCGCCCTGTGCGAGGACACCGCCGCGCGGTACCGCGCCTACGGCTGGCACGTGCAGGAGATCGAGGGCGGCGAAAACGTCGTCGCGATCGAGGAGGCCATCGCCAACGCGAAGGCGGCCACCGACCGGCCGTCGTTCATCTCGCTGCGCACCATCATCGGCTACCCCGCGCCCAAGCTGATGAACACCGGCAAGGCGCACGGCGCGGCACTGGGCGACGAGGAAGTCGCCGCCGTCAAGGAGATCCTCGGCTTCGACCCCGACAAGAAGTTCGAGGTGCGCGACGAGGTGATCGCCCACACCCGCAAGCTGGTGGACCGCGGCAAGGAAGCCCACGAGAAGTGGCAGGCCGATTTCGACGCCTGGGCGCAGGCACAACCCGAACGCAAGGCGCTGCTGGACCGGTTGACCGCCGAGGAGCTGCCCGACGGCTGGGACGCCGACCTGCCGCGCTGGGAACCCGGCTCCGACCCGATCGCCACCCGCAAGGCCTCCAACGAAGTTCTCAACGCGCTCGGGCCGAAGCTGCCGGAGCTGTGGGGCGGTTCGGCCGACCTGGCGGGTAGCAACAACACCACCATCAAGGGCGCCGATTCCTTTGGGCCGCCGTCCATTTCGACCAAGGACTACACGGCGCACTGGTACGGCCGGACGTTGCACTTCGGTGTGCGCGAGCACGCGATGGGCGCCATCCTGTCCGGCATCGTCCTGCATGGACCCACCCGCGCCTACGGCGGCACCTTCCTGCAGTTCTCCGACTACATGCGGCCCGCGGTGCGGCTGGCCTCGTTGATGGACATCGACACGATCTACGTGTGGACCCACGACTCGATCGGCCTGGGCGAGGACGGCCCGACCCATCAGCCGATCGAGCACCTCGCGGCGCTGCGCGCCATCCCGAACCTCTCGGTGGTGCGCCCGGCCGACGCCAACGAGACGGCCTACGCCTGGCGCACGGTCCTGGCCCGCGGCAACGGCAGCGGCCCCGTCGGCCTGATGCTGACGCGCCAGAATGTCCCGGTGCTGGAGGGCACCAGCGCCGAGGGCGTCGCCCGGGGCGGCTACGTTCTGGGCTCGGACGGCGAGGAGCCCGGCCAAGAGCCAGACGTGGTGCTGATCGCGACCGGCTCGGAGGTCCAGCTCGCCGTTGATGCGCAGAAGTTGTTGGCGGACAAGGACATTG
The DNA here is from genome assembly GCF_001672995.1 of Mycobacterium sp. 1482292.6. Classification (NCBI taxonomy): domain Bacteria; kingdom Bacillati; phylum Actinomycetota; class Actinomycetes; order Mycobacteriales; family Mycobacteriaceae; genus Mycobacterium; species Mycobacterium sp. 1482292.6. The sequence continues at coordinate 18,284 of NZ_LZKV01000084.1, forward strand.
TGGCGCGGGTGGTCTCCATGCCGTGCGTCGAGTGGTTCGAGTCCCAGCCGGAGGACTACCGCGACAGCGTGCTGCCGCCGACCGTATCGGCGCGGGTGGCCGTCGAGGCCGGGGTGGCCCAGTCCTGGCACAAGCTCGTCGGCGACACCGGCAGGATCGTCTCGATCGAACACTATGGCGAGTCCGCCGATTACAAAACGTTGTTCCGGGAATTCGGTTTCACCGCAGAAGCCGTCGCGGCCGCCGCGGAACAGGTAGTGGACAACTGAGAAAGGGCCTTTCACATGACTCAGAACCCCAACCTCGCGGCGCTGTCCGCCGCGGGTGTATCCGTCTGGCTGGATGACTTGTCCCGACAGCGGCTGCAGTCGGGCAACCTGCAGGAGCTGATCGACACGAAAAGCGTTGTCGGCGTGACCACCAACCCGTCGATCTTCCAGAAGGCGCTCGCCGAGGGCGATGCGTACGAAGGCCAGATCGCCGAGTTGGCCGAGCGTGGCGCCGATGTGGACGCGACCATCCGCACCGTCACCACCGACGACGTGCGCAATGCGTGCGACGTGCTCAAGCGGGAGTGGGAGGCTTCCGACGGCGTCGACGGACGGGTGTCCATCGAGGTCGACCCTCGGCTGGCCGCCGAGACCGACAAGACCGTCGCCCAGGCCGTCGAGTTGTGGAAGATCGTCGACCGGCCCAACCTGTTCATCAAGATTCCGGCGACCAAGGCCGGCATTCCGGCGATCACCGCCGTTCTCGCGGAAGGCATTTCGGTCAACGTCACGTTGATCTTCTCCGTCGAGCGGCACCGCCAGGTGATGGACGCCTACCTGGCCGGCCTGGAAAAGGCCCGCGAGGCGGGCCACGACATTTCCAAGATCCATTCCGTCGCATCGTTTTTCGTGTCCCGGGTGGACACCGAGGTGGACAAGCGGCTGGAGAAGATCGGGTCCGACGACGCCAAGGCGCTGCTGGGCAAGGCCGGGGTGGCCAACGCGCGCCTGGCCTACGCGGCCTACCAGGAGGTGTTCGAGGGCGGCGATCGCTTCGAGTCGCTCAAGGCCGACGGCGCCCGGGTGCAGCGTCCGCTGTGGGCGTCCACCGGTGTGAAGAACCCCGACTACTCCGACACCCTCTACGTCACCGAGCTGGTGGCACCCAACACGGTGAACACTATGCCGGAGAAGACGATTGACGCCGTCGCCGACCACGGTGAGATCAAGGGCGACACCGTCACCGGCACCGCCGAGGACGCCCAGGCGGTGTTCGACAAGCTGGACCAGATCGGCATCGATCTGACCGACGTCTTCAAGGTGCTCGAGAACGAGGGCGTGGAGAAGTTCGTGGATTCCTGGACCGAGCTGCTGGAAGAAACTCAGAAGCAGCTGGGTTCCGCCTCCAAATGAGCCCAGCCCGCACCGCGCAACAATGGCATAACCCGTTACGGGACAAGCGCGACAAGCGGCTCCCGCGGATCGCGGGGCCGTGCGGGATGGTGATCTTCGGCGTCACCGGCGACCTGGCCCGCAAGAAGGTCATGCCGGCCATCTACGACCTGGCCAATCGCGGTCTGCTGCCGCCCAGCTTCTCGCTGGTGGGCTTCGCCCGCCGGGATTGGAGCACCCAGGATTTCGGCAAGGTGGTGCACGAGGCCGTCAAGGAACACTGCCGCACGCCGTTCCGCCAGGAGAACTGGGACCGGCTGGCCGAGGGATTCCGTTTTGTCCCGGGCGCTTTCGACGACGACGAGGCGTTCGGCCGGCTGGCCGAGACCCTGGACAAGCTGGACGCCGAGCGCGGCACGGGCGGCAACCACGCCTTCTATCTGGCCATCCCGCCGAATTCCTTCCCGATGGTGTGTGAACAACTACACAAGTCCGGCCTGGCGCGCCCGCAGGGCGAGCGGTGGAGCCGGGTGGTCATCGAGAAACCGTTCGGCCACGATCTGGAGAGTGCCCAGGCCCTGAACAAAACCGTCAACAGTGTGTTCCCGGAGGAGTCGGTGTTCCGGATCGACCACTACCTGGGCAAGGAGACGGTCCGCAACATCCTGGCGCTGCGGTTCGCCAATCAGTTGTTCGACCCGATCTGGAACGCGCACTACGTCGACCACGTGCAGATCACCATGGCCGAGGACATCGGACTGGGCGGCCGGGCCGGCTACTACGACGGCATCGGCGCCGCGCGCGACGTCATTCAGAACCACCTGATGCAGCTGCTGGCGCTGACCGCGATGGAGGAGCCGGTCAGCTTCAGCCCCTCGGCGCTGCAGGCCGAGAAGATCAAGGTGCTCTCGGCCACCCACCTCGCCGAGCCCCTCGATGAGACGACCAGCCGCGGTCAGTACGCCGCCGGCTGGCAGGGCGGCGAGAAGGTGGTCGGGCTGCTCGACGAGGAAGGGTTCGCCAAGGACTCGACCACCGAGACGTTCGCCGCCATCACGCTCGAGGTGGACACCCGCCGCTGGGCGGGGGTGCCCTTCTACCTGCGTACCGGAAAACGCCTGGGCCGCAGGGTGACCGAGATCGCCCTGGTCTTCAAGCGGGCGCCGCACCTGCCGTTCGATGCCACCATGACCGACGAGCTGGGCACCAACGCCATGGTGATCCGGGTGCAGCCCGACGAGGGCGTCACGCTGCGGTTCGGCTCCAAGGTGCCGGGCACCGCGATGGAGGTCCGCGACGTCAACATGGACTTCTCCTACGGTTCGGCGTTCGCCGAGGAGTCGCCGGAGGCCTATGAACAGTTGATCCTCGATGTGCTGCTCGGCGAGCCGTCCCTGTTCCCGGTGAACGAAGAGGTCGAATTGGCTTGGGACATACTCGATCCCGTGCTCAACAATTGGGCGGCGGACGGTAAGCCCGAACCGTACGAGTCGGGCACCTGGGGTCCGGACTCGGCGTTCGAGATGCTGCGGCGCACCGGCCGGGAATGGCGGCGCCCGTGATCATTGATATGGAAGACACCACCACCACGGCGGTCAACAAGAGGCTCGACGAACTGCGGGAAAGGGTCGGGGCCGTGGCGATGGGCCGGGTGCTGACGCTGATCATCGCGCCGGACAGCGAGGATATCCTCGAAGAGTCGCTGCAGGCGGCCAACGACGCCAGCCATGAGCACCCCAGCCGGATCATCGTGACGATGCGGGGCAATCCGTATGCGGACAAGCCGCGCCTGGACGCCCAGCTGCGCGCCGGCGGGGACACCGGCGCCAGCGAAGTCGTGGTGTTGCGGCTGTCCGGTGCGCTGTCCGGCCACGCCGCCAGCGTGGTCACGCCGTTCCTGCTGCCCGACATCCCGGTGGTGGTGTGGTGGCCCGACGTCGCGCCGACGGTACCCGCGCAAGACCCGTTGGGGCGGTTGGCGATTCGTCGCATCACCGACGCGACCAACGGGGTGGACCCGTTGGCGGCCATCAAGAGCCGGCTGCCCGGATACACCGCGGGTGACACCGACCTGGCCTGGGCGCGGATCACCTACTGGCGTGCGCTGCTCACCTCGGCGGTCGACCTGGCGCCGCACGAACCGATCGAGTCGGCGCTGGTGTCCGGTCTGGCGACCGAGCCCGCCCTGGACGTGCTGGCCGGGTGGCTGGCCAGCCGGATCGACGGCCCGGTGCGCCGGGCGGTCGGCGAACTCAAGATCGAACTGGAGCGCAAGAGCGAAACCATCGTCTTGAGCCGGCCGCAGGAAGGAAGGACGGCCACGTTGAGCCGGACGTCGCGACCGGACGCCCTACTCCCCTTGGCGCGCAGGGAAACCGGCGAGTGCCTCGCCGAAGACCTGCGGCGGCTGGACGCCGACGAGGTTTACCAATCAGCGCTCGAAGGGATCGAGAAAGTGCAATACGTGTGAGCACCAGCATCGAGATTTTCCCGGATAGCAAGACGATGGTCGAGGCCGCCGCCGCGCGGCTGACCGACACCATCGCGAACGCCGTTGCGGGCCGAGGCCGGGCGCTCATCGTGCTCACCGGCGGCGGCAACGGCATCGGGCTGCTGCAGTCGCTGGCCGGACGCGAGATCGACTGGTCAAAGGTGCATCTGTTCTGGGGCGACGAACGCTACGTCCCCGAGGACGACGACGAGCGCAACGACAAGCAGGCGCGGGCGGCGCTGCTCTCCCAGGTCGACATCCCGTCGAGCCAGGTGCACCCGATGCCGGCCAGCGACGGGGAATTCGGCAGCGATCTGGCCGCGGCGGCGCTGGCCTACGAGCAGTTGCTGGCCGCCAACGCCGAACCCGGCGAGCCGGTTCCGAACTTCGACGTGCACCTGCTGGGCATGGGACCCGAAGGCCACATCAACTCCCTGTTCCCCGACACCCCGGCCGTGCTCGAAACCACCCGGATGGTGGTGTCGGTCGACGACTCGCCCAAGCCGCCGCCGCAACGAATCACGTTGACTCTGCCCGCCATTGCGCGTTCTCGCGAAGTCTGGCTGCTGGTGTCCGGCGGCGGCAAGGCCGACGCGGTGGCCGCCGCCATCGGCGGCGCGGCACCGGTTTCGGTGCCGGCCGCCGGGGCGGTCGGGCTGGACACCACGCTGTGGCTGCTCGACGAGGACGCCGCGGCGAAGCTGCCGTCGGACACGTCCGCAGTCACGCGACACCAGGCGTGAGCTGGGCCGGTCGCTAAGAGACGGGGCATCCGTCCAGCCGCAGCGACAGTTCTGTCGACGCTCGGCTCAGCTGCACCGGAAAGTCTTGTGTGTCACCGTTACTCGCGACGACGAGGGTATGGCTGCCGGCGACCGGGCCGACGAGGTGGTAGTAGCCGTCGGCGCTTGACCGTCCGTGCGCGACCTGGCGACCGGCGTCGTCGACCAGCGTGAGTTCGGCGTCGGCAAGCGGCGCGGCGTCGACGCCACGCAGATGGCCGTATAGCACATTGCCCTCGGCCGACTCGACGATTTCCTCAGCGGCCTCGTCGTTTTCGTGTGCGGAGGGCACGTGGGCCCTGGCCACCAGGCCGTGCGCGGTGGCGAGCACCGGCAGGCCGAGGAACACCGCGCCTCCCGCAAGGTAGAACAGCGCCGCCTGACCGTAGTGAGCGGCCACGATTCCACCGAGCCACGGCGCGAGGCCGGCGCCGATGAACCGCACGAAGCTGTACGCCGCGGAGGCCGTGGGCCGCGGCACCGGCGATACCTGCATGACCGTGCTGGTGACCAGCGTGTTGTTCATTCCGATGAAGGCGCCGCTAGCTATCACGCAAGCGATCACCACGGGCGGGCGGGCGATCCACACTCCAATCGCCACCAAGTCCAGCGACATCAAGAACAGCGTCAGGTAGAGCGAGCGGGCGGTACCGAAGCGTCGCTGCGCCCACGGCGCGCAGAAGACCGCGAACACCGCGACGAGCAGGCCCCAGCCGAAAAACACCAAGCCCAGTTCGTGTATGCCGATCTTCATTGGATACGGCGAATAGCTCATGACGATGAAGAAGCCCGAGTTGTACAGCAGGGCGGCGACCGCGATGGTCGAAAGACCGCGATTGCGTAGCGCGTTGATCGGGTCCGCGATCCGCGCCCGCTCGGCCGGCAGTGGAGCCGGCGCAACCAACGTGAGCACGCAGATGAGGGCGACTCCCATGAGCGCGGCTACCCCGAAAAACGGCCCACGCCAACTGATCCCGCCAAGTGCGGCGCCCACCATCGGCCCCATCGCGATGCCGACACCCAGCGCGGCCTCATAGAGCACGATCGCGCCCGCGAAGCCACCGCTGGCCGCCCCCACGATGACCGCCAGCGAGGTGGCAATGAACAGCGCGTTGCCCAGACCCCACCCGGCCCGAAAACCTATGATTCCGTTCACTCCACCGGCGGCTCCGGCAAGGGCACTGAACACCACGATGATGACCAGTCCGACGACAAGCGTCAGCTTGGCGCCGATCCTGGAGGACACCCAGCCGGTGATCAGCATCGCCACCGCGGTGACCAGCAGGTAGCTGGTGAACAACAGCGAAATCTGCTCGGGTGTCGCGTGCAGCCGGCTCGCCATCGTCGGCAAGATCGGATCCACCAGACCGATGCCCATGAACGAGATCACACACGCGAAGGCAACGGCCCACACCGATCTCGGCTGACGCAGAAAGCCAGGCCCCCCGCGGGTTTTCGTCAACGCCATCCTCCTTCACGCCAGACGCGGGCAGAGATTTCGACAGGGAAATTAGATAGGAACCCTATCAAAATGGGAATGGTGACGCCTGCCACACCGGCTCGGCGCAGGGGTAATAATGACGGTCATGGCAGACAGAACCGCGCGCGGGGGGCAAGAGCGAAGCCGGATCAAGACGCTCACCCAGGCCGCGTTGAACGCCGACAAGACCGTGGAGCAGGTCGAAGACGTCCTCGACGGGTTGAGCATCACCATGAAGGAGCTGAGCAGTTCCCTGTCGGCCCTCAACGCCACGGTGGAACGCCTGGAAGCCGGCCTGGATCACCTGGACGGCACGATGACCAGCCTGGACGATCTGGCCAAGCGGCTGATCGTGCTGGTCGAGCCGGTGGAGGCCATCGTGGCGCGGGTCGACGACATGGTGCGGGTGGGCGAGACCATGATGTCTCCCCTGGCGATCACCGAGCACGCGGTGCGAGGTCTGGTGGACCGGCTGCGCAACCGGACCGTGCAGTAGGCGCCCGGCGGGACCTTCGATGGCCACGTTGCTGCTGCACCATTCCGCGTTCGCGGACCATCGGACCGCGCCCGGCCATCCGGAGCGACCGGACCGCTACCGCGCGGTGGCGGCGGCGCTGAGCCGGCCACAATTCGACACGCTGATGCGTGCGGAGGCCGAGCCGGCCGACCTCGCGGCGACGCGCTATGTGCACTCCAATCGCTACGTGGACGCGTTGGAAGCCGCGCGGCCCGAAGACGGTTACGTCTACCTTGACGGCGGCGACACCATGATGGAGCCCTCGACCTGGGAGACGGCGCTGCGCGGGGTCGGCGCCACGCTGCAGGCCGTGGACGCGGTGCTGGCCGGTGACGCGCAGAACGCGTTCGTCGCGTGCCGTCCGCCGGGCCACCACGCCGAGACCGAGCGCGCCATGGGTTTCTGCCTGTTCAACAACATCAGCATCGGCGCGCGGCACGCGCAGCGCAAACACGGGCTGACGCGCGTCGCCATCGTCGATTTCGACGTCCACCACGGCAACGGCACCCAGCAGATCTTCTACTCCGACCCCAGCGTGCTCTACGCGTCCACACATCAGATGCCGCTGTTCCCCGGCACCGGTGCGGTGCGAGAAACCGGGGTGGGCAACATCTTCAACGCGCCCCTTGCACCCGGTGACGGCGGGACCGAGCTGCGCGCGGCCTTCGAGGATCGGATACTACCTGCGCTGCAAGGCTTTTCGCCCGAGCTGATCATCGTGTCCGCCGGTTTCGACGCCCACGAACGCGATCCGCTCGGCTCGCTGACCATGACGGCCGACGACTTCGCCTGGGTCACCCGGGAATTGATGGCCTCGGCCGAAAGGCTGTGCGACGGGCGCCTGGTGGCGGTGCTCGAGGGCGGTTATGACCTGCAGGGCCTCACCGATTCGGTCATCGCGCACGTCGGCGAGCTGCTGAAGGGCTGAACCGACTCGCCCTCAGCGTCGATGCTCAGCGCGGGAAGTAGCGGCTGTCGTTGTCGACCGAATCGAAGATGTCCAGCGCGTGCTGGAATGGCCCCGACGTGATCCGCTGGTCGGTGGCATAGGAGTGGTCGAGCTGGAACACGACGCACAGCAGCAGACCCAGCAGCACCGCGACCGTGCTGGACACCACGACGTGACCGACGGTGCTGCCCAGCCGCAGGAAACCCGTAAACGCAACCAGCACAACCGCGCCGAAGATCAACCCCGCCCACATCAGGGGCGGGATCCGTGGCTTGGTGCCGACGATGCGTTCGTTGCGGTCGGAGGCCAATTCGCTCAACTGGTTGAGGAATTGCTGATTGATCGGCTTCGCCGCGACGTTGGGTTGCTGGCGGCCGACCGTGCGATACATCCGGGTGATCGCGGCGCGCGCGCCGTCGTTGCGCTGCTTGTTCCACTCCGGGCCGGCCACCGCGCCCGCGTATTTGCGCAACAGCTCCTGGATCTCGGTTCGCTCCGGTTCGGGCATGGCGACGGTTTGCCGGTACATCGTCGTCAGGGCCGACGCCTCACCGGAGACGACGACCTGAGTGGACGAAAAGTGTTCCCAGGTGGCCACCACGGTGAACCCCAGCAGGGCGCCGTAGATGAAGCCGACGACGGTGAGGAACGAGGCGATCGCCGGATTGTGTTCCTTGCCGTTTCGCCGGCTCGGCAGGATGCGATTGCCCAGCCAGATGGAAGCCACCGCGATGGCGATCGCCACCGCCACGACCGAGGCCAGAAAGAGCCACAGGGGTAGTCCGGATCCGCTCACTGGTCTCCTCGGTCGACGTCGCGTCAATCAGGGTATTCGCGGGGGGCCGGCCCGGGGAGACGAATCGCGGGTTATCAGCCGCTGTTTCGCAGCGCGCTGGCGAGCCCGTTCATGGTCAGCAAAATGCCGCGCTGCACCAATTCGTCGTCGTCGCCGGAGCGGTAGCGGCGCAGCAACTCCACCTGCAGGTGATTGAGGGGCTCGAGGTAGGGGAAGCGGTTGAACACCGAACGCGCCAGCGCCGGGTTGTCGGCGAGCAGGTTGTCCTGGCCGGTGATGAGCTTGTGCATGGCGATGGTTCGCCGGTGCTCGTCGACGATCTTGTCGAACACCCGGCGCCGCAATTCCTCGTCGTCCACCAATTCGGCGTAGCGCGCCGCCAGCCCGAGGTCGCTTTTGGCCAGCACCTGGGCCAGGTTGGACAGCACGCTGCGGAAAAACGGCCAGCGCTGGTACAACTCGTGCAGGGTGTCCACCCGCTCGCTTTCGCTTTCCGGGCCGGCCGCGATCCACTGTTCGAACGCCGACCCGGTGCCATACCAGCCGGGCAGCATGACCCGCGACTGGCTCCACGCCAGCACCCAGGGGATGGCGCGAAGGTCCGAGATGGACTCGGTGGGTTTGCGTGAGGTGGGGCGGCTGCCGATGTTCAGCGAACCGATCTCGCTGACCGGCGTGGAGGCCATGAAGTAGTCGACGAAACCCGGTGTCTCGTGCACCAATTCGGCGTAGGCACGCTGGGCCAGCACGGCCACCTCGTCGAGCACCGCGTACGCCGGTTCGGCGGCGTCGCCCAGGCCCTCCACATCCAGCAGCGTGGATTCCAGCGTAGCGGCCAGCAGGCTCTCCAGATTGCGTTGGGCCGCTTGCGGTTCGGCGTACTTGGCGGCGATCACCTCACCCTGCTCGGTGAGTCGCAGCGAACCGTTCACCGCGCCCGGCGGCTGCGCCAGGATTGCCTCATAGCTCGGCCCGCCGCCGCGGCCGACGGTGCCGCCGCGACCATGGAAGAGCCGCAACCGGATTCCGGTTTTGCGGGCCACCTCCACCAGGGCCAGCTCGGCCCGGTACACCGCCCAGCTGGACGCCAGGTAGCCGCCGTCCTTGTTGGAATCGGAATACCCCAGCATCACCTCCTGGCTGTCGTCGCGGGCGGCCACCAGGGCGCGGTAGATCGGGAGTTCGAGCATGGCGTGCAGGATGGTGGCGCCGTTGTGCAGGTCGTCGATGGTCTCGAACAGCGGTGAGATGCCGACCGGGCAGTACGGCGCCTCCCCGGACGCGTCGATGAGGCCGGCCTCCTTGAGCAGGATCGCGGCCTCGAGGACGTCGGAGACCGAACGACACATGGAGATCACGTAATTGGGCACGGCGGACGGTCCGTAGCGCTTGATGGCGTGCGCCGCCGCGCGCACCACGCCCAGCTCTTTGCGGGCCAGTTCGGACAGTTCCGCGCGGTCACCGACCAGCGGCCGGCGGGTGGCCAGCTCGGCGGCCAGCAGCTCGACCCGGTCGTCTTCGGGCAGCGAACCGTAATCGGGGTGCACCCCGGACCACGCCAGCAGTTCGGCGACCACCTCCTCGTGCACGTCGGAGTTTTGCCGCATGTCCAGGCCGCACAGGTGAAACCCGAAGACCCGCACGCCTTCTCGCAGCAGCGCCAGGCGGTCGTCGGCCAGCAGCGCGCTGCCGTGCGCGCGCAGCGACGCATCGACGGCGTCCAGGTCGGCCCGCAGCTCGCCCGGGGCGGCATACGGCGGCAACCCGAGGTCCAGCTCGTGCTGGGGTCGGCGGTCCAGGATCTCGGCGCCGGTCGCGGTGAGCCGGGCGCGGATCACCCGCACCGCGCGCCGATACGGCTCGTCGGCGCGGGCCTTCTCACCGCAGCCCTCGGCCAGTTCGGTCAGCTCGGGGCTGACCGCGACCAGGCGCGCCGACATCGACAGCTCCTGTTCCAGCGCGGTCAGTTCGGCCAGGTAGTGCGCCAGCGCGGTGAACGCGGCGTTGCCGGTGGCCTGGCGCACCACGTCGCCCGTCACGTTCGGATTGCCGTCGCGGTCCCCGCCGATCCACGAACCGGGCTGCAGGATCGGCTGATCGAGCAGGTCCGCGTCGGGCCAGCGCTTCCGCAGCGCGTCGCGCACCTCGGCGTTGACCTGCGGGATCACCTTGAAGAACGCGGCGGCGTAGTAGCGCAGCCCCACCTCGATCTCGTCGGTGATCTGCAGCCGGGACAACCGGATCAGCGCGGTCTGCCACAGCGTGAGGACCTGGCGGCGCAACTCGCGTTCGATGTTACGGCCGTCGTCGGTTTCTTCGTGTCCCTCGGCGTGCAGCCGCATCAGTTCGGTGATCCGGTGCTGGGTGACGAACACGGTGCGCCGGCGGGTCTCGGTGGGATGCGCGGTGATCACCGGCGCCACCACGGCACCCTTCAGCGCACCGGCAACGGTGGCCGAATTCAGTTGCGCGGAGTCGAGTTTGGCGTAGGTAGCGGCCAGGCTGCTGTCCTGCGGCGCCTCGCCGGCGGCGACGTGAATCGCCCGGCGGCGCTCGCGGTGGATGTCTTCGGCGACGTTGGCCAGCAACGCGAAGTGGCTGAACGCCCGAATGACCGGGATCGCCTGGTGGATGTCGATGTCATCGAACATCCGCGCCAGCTCCGCGCGGTCGATCTCGGAGCGTCGCACCCGAAACGATTCGACCCGGGCCCGCTCGACGAGCTCGAACACCTCGTGACCGTTCTGCTCGCGCACCGTGTCACCCAGAATGGCGCCCAGCAGCCTGATGTCGGCCCGCATCGGCTCGGTCGCCTCGCGACCCACCAGGGTGCGCTGCACGGCGCCGATCGGTTCCAGCGTGCCCTCGGATGCCTCAACCATGAGTCCCAGTATCGACGCGGTTGTCCGCGGCCGCCCGTCGGGGACCGTCCGCGGCCGTGAATCACCATGGCGCCCAGCGCGTCAGATCAGCGTGATTAAACAGGAATGACCGGCCGATCAACCGTGTTGGTTGCGGACATGTCCACCGGAATCATCCTCATGGCCCGTCCCGATGCCCCCAACCTCGTCGATGACGTGATCGCCCAAGCCCAACGAGCCCACGAGCTCGGTGTCGCGCAGGTGTGGCTACCCCAACAGCAGAACTACGACGCGATCGCGCTCGCCGCGCTCGTCGGAGCCGCCGTGCCCGGGCTGGGCGTGGGCACTTCGGTGGTGCCGATCAATCCCCGTCACCCGCTGATCGTCGCCTCGTTGGCGCAAACGGCGCAGGCCGCCGCGCACGGCAACTTCAGCCTGGGGCTGGGACTGGGTGCCCGACAGGTGGAGCGCCCGGCCTTCGGCACCGACTTTCCCAACACCATCACCCGGCTGCGCGAGCACCTGACGATCCTGGCGTCGGTGTTCAACAGCGGCGGCGTCGACTTTCACGGCAGCGAACTGCACGCCAGCCCCACCTGGCCGGTGCGGGTGCCCGGCGGCACACCGATCCCGGTGTATGTGGCGGCGATGGGCCCCAAGGCGCTGCGGGTCACGGGCGAACTGGCCGACGGCACACTGCCCTATCTGGCCGGGCCCCGCACCATCGAAGAATTCATCGTGCCCGAGATCACCAAGGCGGCGGCCGGGGCGGGCCGCCCGGCACCGCGCGTCATCGCCGCGGTGCCCGTGCTGTTGGCCGACGACGTCGACGGCGCCCGCAGCGCCGCCGCCCAGCAGCTGAGTTTTTATGAGGCCATCCCGTCGTATCGCAACGTGATCGCCCGGGAAGGCCTCGCCAGTGTCGTCGACCTCGCCGCGATCGGGCCCGAGGAGTCCGTAACCCGCCAGTTGCGCCGCTACCGTGACGCCGGAGCCACCGACATCGTGCTCAGCCCGCTGGACCGCTCCGACTCGGTCGACCGGGAAGCGCTGTGGAGGCTCACCGCCGCGCTGTGACCGCGCGGGACACGCGCGCCGTCAGCGATATTTGATCATCAGCGCCATGCCGATGATGCACACCAGCCAGATGGCGGTGATGAAATACGTCAGCCGGTCCAGGTTCTTCTCCACCACCGTGGAGCCGGACAGGCTGGACTGCACGCCGCCACCGAACAGCGTGGACAGGCCGCCACCCTTGGCGCGGTGCAGCAGCACCAGCAGCACCACCAGGATGCTGGTGACGACCAGGGTGATCTGCAAAGCCAACTGCATGACGGCCAGCCTACCTGGGCGAAGCCGTGCTCAAGGAAGAGGCCCGCCGGCGGCGATCGCCGCCAGCGTGGCGAACTGCTCGCCGTCCAGGGAGGCGCCGCCGACCAGTCCGCCGTCGATGTCGTCGCGGGCGATCAGCTCGCCGATGTTCTTGGCGTTCACCGATCCGCCGTAGAGCACCCGCACCGAGTCGGCGACCTCCGGCGAGGCGAGTGACGCCAACTGTTCGCGGATCGCCTTGCAGACCTCCTGAGCGTCGGCGGCGCTGGCCACCCGTCCGGTGCCGATCGCCCACACCGGCTCGTAGGCGATGACGACCTTGGCGATCTGCTCGGCCGACAACCCGGCCAGCGACTCACGCACCTGCTTCTCGCAATGGCTGACATGCTGGCCGGCCTCACGGATGTCGAGGTGTTCGCCCACGCACACGATCGGGGTCAGCTCGTGCTTGAGCGCCGCGGCGGCCTTGGCGGCCACCACCGCGTCGTCCTCGTGGTGGTAGGTCCGCCGTTCGGAGTGCCCGACGACGACGAACGTGCAGCCCAGCTTGGCCAGGAAGGCGCCGCTGATGTCGCCGGTGTAGGCACCCGAGTCGTGTTCGGACAGGTCCTGGGCGCCGTAGGTCAACCGCAGCTTGTCCCCGTCGACCAGGGTCTGCACGCTGCGCAGATCCGTGAACGGCGGTAGCACCGTGACGTCGACCTTGTCGTAGTACTTGTCCGGCAACGCGAACGCGATCTTTTGCACCAGCGCGATGGCCTCGAAGTGGTTGAGGTTCATCTTCCAGTTGCCGGCGATCAGCGGTTTGCGGCTCACGACTCTGGGGCCTTTCTAGTTGTGGTCGGGCTGGGGTCGACTCAACACCTCGATACCCGGAAGCGTCTTGCCCTCAAGGTATTCCAGCGACGCTCCCCCACCGGTCGAGATGTGCGAGAAGTCGCCCTCCGGGATGCCCAGTGCGCGCACCGCGGCCGCGGAGTCCCCGCCGCCCACCACGCTGAACGCGCCCTTGCCGGTGGCCGCGGCGATCGCCTCGGCGACGCCCTTGGTGCCCGCGGCGAAGGCGGGAAATTCGAACACGCCCATCGGCCCGTTCCAGAACACGGTTTGGGCGTTGGACAGCAACGTGGTGAACCGTTTGACCGAGCCCGGCCCGATGTCCAGGCCCATCACGTCGTCCGGGATGGCGTCGGCCGCGACGGTCTGCGGTGTCGCGTCGGCGGCGAACTTGTCGCCCACCACGATGTCCACCGGCAGCCGCAGCACGTCGACGTAGGTGTCCAGCAGCTCGCGGCAGGTGTCCACCATCTCGGTCTCCAGCAGCGACTTGCCGACCGAGAAACCTTGCGCGGCAAGGAAAGTGAAGCACATGCCGCCGCCGATGACGATGCTGTCGGCCTTGGTGGCCAGCGATTCGATCACACCGAGCTTGTCGGACACCTTCGACCCGCCGAGCACCACCGCGTAGGGGCGTTTGGTGGAGCTGGTCAACTGCTCCAGCACGGCGATCTCCTCGGCCACCAGCGTGCCGGCGTAATGCGGCAGCAGGGTGGCGATGTCGTACACCGAGGCCTGCTTGCGGTGCACCACGCCGAAGCCGTCGGAGACGAAAGCCCCTGTCGGACCGACCAATTCGGCCAGCTGGCGGGCCAGCGCCAGGCGTTCGCCGTCGTCTTTGCTGGTTTCGCGGGCGTCGAAGCGGATGTTCTCCAGCAGCAGGACGTCGCCGTCGGTCAGGCCCTCGGCGCGGGCCAGCGCGTCGGTGCCCACGACGTCGCCGGCCAGTTGGACGTGCCGGCCGAGTTGCTCACCGAGCGCGGCGGCGACGGGCGCCAGCGACAGCTTCGGGTCGGCTCCGTCCTTGGGCCGGCCGAGGTGCGCGGTGATCACCACCTTGGCGCCCGCCTCGACCAACGCCTGCAGCGTCGGCACCGAGGCGGTGATGCGGCCGGCGTCGGTGATCTTCCCGTCGTCCAGCGGCACGTTCAGGTCCGAGCGCACCAGCACGCCGCGTCCGGAAACCCCCTCGGCGAGAAGGTCTTTCAGGGTGTGGACGGCCACGGTTTACAGCGACTTGCCGACCAGGGCGACCAGGTCGACGAGGCGGTTGGAGTAGCCCCATTCGTTGTCGTACCAGGAGACGACCTTGGCCTGGTTGTCGATCACCTTGGTCAGACCCGAGTCGAAGATCGAGCTGTGCGGGTCGGTGACGATGTCGCTGGAGACGATCGGGGCGTCGTAGTACTTCAGGATGCCCTTGAGCTTGCCCTCGGCCGCGGCCTTGAACGCGGCGTTGATGTCCTCGGCGCTGACCGACTTGGACAGCTCGGCGGTGAGGTCGGTGACCGAGCCGGTGGGGATCGGCACCCGCAGCGCGTAGCCGTCCAGCTTGCCCTTCAGTTCCGGCAGCACTAGGCCGATGGCCTTGGCCGCGCCGGTGGAGGTCGGCACGATGTTCAGCGCGGCGGCGCGGGCCCGGCGCAGGTCCTTGTGCGGCCCGTCCTGCAGGTTCTGGTCCTGGGTGTAGGCGTGGATGGTGGTCATCAGGCCCTTGACGATGCCGAACTCGTCGTTGAGGACCTTGGCCAGCGGCCCCAGGCAGTTGGTGGTGCACGAGGCGTTGGAGATGATGTTCTGGCTGCCGTCGTACTTGTCGTCGTTGACGCCCAGCACGATGGTGATGTCCTCGTCGGTGGCGGGCGCGGAGATGATCACCTTCTTGGCGCCGGCGTCCAGGTGCCCCTTGGCCTTGGCGGCGTTGGTGAAGATGCCGGTGGACTCGACGACGACGTCGACGCCCAGGTCGCCCCAGGGCAGCGCCGCCGGGCCTTCCTTGACCTCGAGCGCCTTGATCTTCTTGTTGCCGACGACGATGGTGTCGTCGCCCTCGAGGCTGACGTCGTGCGGCAGCCGACCCAGGATGGAGTCGAATTTCAGCAGGTGCGCCAGGCTGGCGTTGTCGGTCAGGTCGTTGACGGCGACCACCTCGATATCCGCGGTGCCCTGCTCCTGTTGAGCCAGCAAGGCCCGGTAGAAGTTCCGCCCGATGCGACCGAAGCCGTTGATACCTACTCGGACCGTCACTTGTCTCTCCTGTCGTCTTTCTTTCCGGTGTCCGCTGATTTGCGCTCGTCGCCAGCCTAGATCAGGGGCGGCTACCATTGCCGCGCTGGTATATCACCCGTGACCTCGGCCACACGCGGTCCGGTTAGCGGCCACGCTTGCGCAGCCATCCCAGCGCCGCCCCGGCGGCGTAGTACCCACACAGGCCGTGGATGCCGGCTCCCGGCGGCGTCGATTGCGAGCATAGGTAGACGCCGGGCACCCCGGTCGCGTACGGGTTGACCGAGACGCGCGGCCGCAGGATGACCTGGAGCCCGTCGTTGGCGCCGCCGATGATGTCGCCGCCGATGTAGTTGGGGTTGTAGGCCGCCAGGTCGGCGGTGCCGGTGCTCACGGTCGCGACGATGCGGTCGCGGAATCCCGGGGCGAACCGCTCGATCTGGTCGGTGATGATCTCGGTGGCGTCGCCGGTGTAGCCGAATGGCACGTGAGCGTAGGCGTAGATCGGGTTGATATTGCCCGCCGAGCGCGACGGGTCGGCCAGGTATTGCTGCCCGAGGATGATGAACGGCCGCCGGTACATCCGTCCTTGCGCCCGCTCGCGTTCGCTGTGCGCGATCTCGGCGAATGTCCCGCCCAGATGCACGGTGCCGGCGTGACCGCAGTCGGGACTGGTCCACGGGATGTCGCCCTGGACGGCGTAGTCGACCTTGAATGCCGACGAGCCCTGGCGGTACCGCTCATACGATCGCTTGATCCGCGCGGGCATGGCGTCGCCGTAGATCTGCAGTGCCGCGGCGGGAGTCAGGTCGAGCATGACGATGTCGGCGTCGGGAATGTCTTTGCGGCTGGTCACGGTGACGCCGGTGGTGATCGCGGCGCCGTGTTCGGCCAGCACGGCTGCCAGCGCCGCGATGATCGACCCCGATCCGCCCTCAGCCACCGGCCAGCCGTAGTGGTGCCCGCTGGCCATGAACATCAGCGCCATCGCGGCCGTCAGTGGCCGGTCCAGCCGGGTGTAGGCGTGCGCGGCCTGGCCGCCGTACAGCGCGCGTACGCGCTCGGTGCGAAACCAGCGAGCCAGCACCGTGGCCGGCAGCACCGCGCGCGGTCCGAAGGCAGCAAGCCGGATGGGGTGTTGCGGAAGATGCAGGACCGGGCGCATCAGGTCTTGGCACAGCTCGTCGAAGCCGGCGGCGAGATCGCCCACCGCGAGCCGCCACCGCCGTCCGTCGGCGCCCATTTCGGCCACGGTTCGGTCCATCGAGCGATACAGCGACCCCGCGGTGCCGTCGTCGAGCGGGTGCGCGCAGTCGACCTCCGGCCATTTCCAGGTCAGTCCATATCGACTCAGGCCGATCTCGTCCCAGAACGGTGAACCCACCGCCATCGGATGCGCCGCCGCGCAGACGTCGTGGATCACCCCGGGCACCGTCAGCTCGGCCGAGCGCGCTCCCCCGCCGACGGTCTCGCGCGCCTCGAGCACCTGCACGTCGACGCCGTCGCGGGCGAGTCGGATGGCCGCGGCCAGGCCGTTGGGCCCGGCGCCGACGACGACGGCCTTACGCATGGACCGTCGTGACGTGGACGGGGTAGTCGTCGCCGGGCTCGGGCCAGGGCTGCCGGCTCAGCATGTCCGCGACGTCGACGTAGCCCTCTTCGACGAGCCCGGTCTTGGCGTCGACGATGCGGTAGGCCTGCGTCTGGCGCTGGATCGGCTGGGCTTCCAGGATGATCACCCGCACGTCGCCCTCGTCGAAGTCGCAGCGGCGCTGCACGGCGGCCAGCAGCTGCTCGTTGTGCAGGTGGCCTTCGCCGAAGTTCCACCCGATCAGCGGTCCGGCGATGATTTCGCCGTCGCGCAGCAGGTAGTCGGCCTCGTCGGCGCCGTCGGGCAGGGCGCGGGACACCAGCCCGCCCAGCGCCCGGCCGTGGGTGTGCATGGACCGCCACCCCATCAACTTGTCGATCATGAGCTCGGCGGTCTGCGGATCATAAAGGCGGGCAAGCTGATTGGGTGCCAGCGCCGACGCCTTGGTGACGTTCGCCTCGATCTTGTCCTCGGCGCCCTTGCGCAGGCACCAGGTGCTGGTCGCCCAGTTGCCCGCGTAGTAGCGCATCGCCGGCAGGAACGAAACCTGTTGCGGGAACATGTTTCCCACGATCGGCACCACCGCCAGCGCGACGATCAGGATGATCAGCAGCAGCGGTGAACTCAGGCCGGTGGCCGTGACACCGGCGTAATGGCCGAACAAATAGAACAGCGAAAAGATGAAGAAGACGTTCCACTCCAACGGCACCCCCATCGGAATGGTGGAGGTGATGTTGAGGTGGAACAGCACCATGAAGCCGATCAGGAACCACGCCCACCGGTGACCGTCGGCGAAGAACACCAGGACCAGCGGAACCAGAAATTCGGCCGTCGTCCCGCCGACGTGGGCCATGACCTTCGGTATCCACGACGGCCGCAGGTCGTCGACCGGGTCGAGGTAGAGCCGTCGCTTGAACCAGTTGAACGCCCGGCTGCGCAGCAGGGGGCTGTTGCTCATCATGACCGCCACGACGTACGGGAAGTGGTGGTTGAGCTTGGACGTCGCCGCGCCCCACCACAGCGCCAGCATGATGATCTTGAAGGCGGCGATCTGGTCGGTGAACCCGAAGAAGAACACCAGCAGCGTCAGCCCGTAGTGCTCGCCGCGCGCCGCCAGGAAGACGGTCTTGTCCCGCAGCCCCAGCAGTGCGAGCGCGACGATCGCTGGCACCACCAGCCACGGATCGATCAGGCCGACGTCGCCCGCGGGCGTCACCGGCCTGCCCCGCCCCGGTGAGAGCAGCGCCCAGACGCCGGAGCCCAGCACGACGAGATACAGCGCCACATCGGCCACCGTTCGGCTGTCGCCGCGGGTGAACGGCACCTTGCCCGGCCAGGCCGGCAGCCGAATGGTGTTGGGCCGCAACCAATACAGGAACCCGCCGAACGGCGGCCAGAACCGCGCGGTCAGCGGCCCCGATCCGCAGCCCAGGCCCAGGATCTCGAACAGCAGCGTGAAGATGACCAGCTTCTGGTAGACGATCGGCTGCGTCCACCAGTCGGTGAGGTGGCCCAGCCCGCCCAGCCCCGGCGTCAGGGAGATCACCGCGGCGGCGCCGGCGGCGTACCCGGCGATCTTGAAGAGGTAGAACAGATAGACCGCGTAGGGCGAACCGAAGCCGTGTTCGACCCAATGCCGGGTCATGATCTGGCGCCTCGTCGAACGCGGCAGGCTGAGCCACGTCTGCGGGTCGACGTCGGGAAACTCTGGAGCCATGAATCCCATGGGCGGCCTCGTTCCTGTCTAGAAACCAGCTGGCCCATTGAATGTATCGGCACCGCCACGCGGGTGCGCCGCATTGTGCGCCTCAGCGCTGCGCGTCAACCACCCGATCAACCGCCCAACGGCGAGAACTGTTGCGGGAAGCGGTGATTCAGCGCAGGCCCGGCGCGGACCGGCGAGCCACCGGGCGTGCCTGCGGCGCGGCCGCACCCGCCGTCCGGCGGACGAACCGGCGCTGCAGTTTGTCGATCAGCGCGTCCAGGGTCCGCCGATCCTGCTCGGCGATGCGCGCCAGACGGCGGTAGTTCGCCACGGCGTCCAGGTCGCCCCGCGCCTCCGCCGTGCCGATTTTGCGCTGATACTCGTCGATGCGCTGATCGATGAGGCCGCGCCGGCCGGCGAGCAGTCGGACGAAGTAATCGGCCTGCAGCTCGTCCGCGGTGCCCGGCGCGGCGAGCGCACCGGCGGCCGGTGCGGGCCGTGACGTTTCCTGACCCGGGCGGGCTGATTCCGCGCGGACCGCGGCGGGGTGGGCGCGGCGCCCGCGCCGGTCCCGGGTGCCGGCCGATCTGCGGGTGGCACTCGAGCGGGCGCCACGCTCGTGAGACAGACCGGCTACGTCCATCGGGTCCCCTTTACTCGAGGATTACTTAGGGCGCCGTAACAATAGCGCCCCGACCCGGCCCACACCATATGCCCGGTTGCGCAATGGGCGAAACACCGTGACAGCAACCGAGGCCCGGTCGCTACCATCGAGGGACTCGACTCGGCGAAGCGGCCCAGTGCGAGCGTCAAGGAGGGAACGTGACCGACAACGGCAACCCCGACGGCGGGGATATCGGCAAATTCGACCCCGGCTTGACCCAGCGCCTGATGGCGGTGATGCGCCCCGTTCTCAAGACCTACTTCCGGTCCGAGGTGCACGGACTGGAGGCGTTCCCGCCCGGTGGAGCCCTGGTGGTCGGCAACCACTCCGGCGGCATGTTCCCGATGGACGTTCCGATCTTCAGCGTCCACTTCTACGACAAACTCGGCTACGACCGGCCGGTCTACACGCTGAGCCACGACATCCTGATGACCGGACCCACCGCGGAATTCTTCCGGCGCACCGGATACATCAGGGCCAATCGGGAGAACGCGGCAGCGGCGCTGCGTTCCGGCGGGGTGGTGATCGTGTTCCCCGGCGGCGACTACGACGCCTACCGACCCACCCTGTCGGAGAACGTCATCGACTTCAACGGCCGCAAGGGCTACATCCGCACGGCGATCGAAGCCGGCGTGCCCATCGTGCCGGCGGTGTCGATCGGCGGGCAGGAGACGCAGTTCTATTTGACCCGCGGCACCTGGCTGGCCGAGCGGCTGGGCATTAAACGCTTGCTGCGCAGCGCGATTCTGCCGTTGTCGTTCGGCTTCCCCTTCGGCCTGAGTGCGGTCATTCCGCCGAATTTGCCGCTGCCCACCAAGATCGTGACGCAGGTGCTCCCGCCCATCGACATCGCCAAGCAGTTCGGTGACGACCCGGATGTGGACGAGGTCGACGAGCATGTGCGGTCGGTGATGCAGGACGCCCTGACCGAACTCGCCGCCAAGCGTCGCTTCCCGATCCTGGGCTGAACCATGGCGAATCCACTGAGCGAGACCCTGGGCCTGGTCAGCACGCTGAGCCGCGCCGGCATGATCGCGCCGATGCGGCCCGACCGCTACTTCAAGATGGCGGCGGCCATGCGCCGCGAAGGCATGGGCATGACGGTGGGCTTCGCCAGCGCGGCGCAGCGGTGCCCGGACCGTCCCGGCCTGATCGACGAACTCGGCACGCTGACCTGGCGCGAGCTCGACGAACGGATCAACGCGTTCGGCGCCGCGCTGCAACACTTGCCCGCGGGTCAGCCGAAAGTCGTGGGCATCATGTGCCGCAACCACCGCGGCTTCGTGGAGGCGGTGGTGGCCACCAACCGGATCGGCTCCGACGTCGTGCTGCTCAACACGTCGTTCGCCGGGCCGGCGCTTGCCGAGGTGGTCAACCGCGAGGGCGTCGACGCCGTGGTTTACGACGAGGAATTCACCCCAACCGTGGACCGCGCGCTGGCCGACAGGCCGAACGCCAGCCGCATCGTGGCCTGGACCGATGGGCAACACGAGCTCACCGTCGAGAAGCTGATCGCCGAGTACGCCGGGCAACGGCCCCAGCGGTCGGGCCGCAAGGGCAGGATGATCCTGCTTACCTCCGGCACCACCGGAACTCCCAAGGGCGCCAACCAAACCGGTGGCAACGCCGGAATCGGCACGCTCAAGGCGATTTTGGACCGCACGCCGTGGCGGGCCGAGGAGAAGATCGTGATCGTGGCGCCGATGTTCCACGCCTGGGGGTTCTCTCAGTTGATCTTCGCCGCGTCCATGGCCTGCACGGTGATCACCCGGCGCAAGTTTGACCCCGAGGCCACGCTGGACCTCATCGACCGCCATCAGGCGACCGGGCTCGCCGTGGTGCCGGTGATGTTCGACCGCATCATGGAGCTGCCCGCCGAGGTGCGGCGCCGCTACAGCGGGCGGTCGCTGCGGTTCGCCGCGGCATCGGGTTCGCGGATGCGACCGGACGTGGTCATCGCGTTCATGGACGCGTTCGGCGACGTGATCTACAACAACTACAACGCCACCGAGGCCGGCATGATCGCGACCGCCACCCCGGAGGACCTGCGGGCCGCGCCCGACACCGCGGGCCGGCCCGCCGGCGGGACTGAAATCCGGATCCTGGACCCGGAATTCAACGAACTGCCCACCGGTGAGGTCGGCAGCATCTACGTGCGCAACAACACCCAGTTCGAGGGCTACACCTCGGGGAGTACCAAGGACTTTCACGCCGGGTTCATGTCGTCGGGCGACGTGGGATACCTCGACGAGGCGGGGCGCCTGTTCGTCGTCGGCCGCGATGACGAAATGATCGTCTCCGGCGGAGAGAACGTGTACCCGATCGAGGTGGAGAAAACGCTGGCGGCGCATCCCGACGTGGCGGAGGCGGCGGTGATCGGCGTCGACGACGAACAATACGGGCAGCGGCTGGCGGCCTTCGTGGTGCTCGAGCCCGGCGCCGCGCTCGACGCGGGCGCCGCGCCCGAGGCGCTCAAGCAGCACGTGCGGGAGAACCTGGCCAACTACAAGATCCCGCGCGAGATCACGGTGCTGGACGAACTTCCCCGCGGCAGCACCGGCAAGATCCTGCGCGCCGATTTGCAAGCGCGGGTGACCGGCTGATGCGGCTCGCCCGGACCCTGCGGAAACCCCGGCCACTCGCGCGGGCCGCGCTCGAATTGGCCAACGCCGCCAACGGATTACGCCCGCTGGCCCGCAAGGGCTACAGCACCGTCCTGGTTTTCTGGTTCGGCTGGCCGGCCTCCGAGGTGCCGGGCGTGTACTTCTCCGCCTCGCTGCTCGATGCGCTGCGGCGGGGGCGGCGCGGCGATTTCGCGGGGCGGCGCGGCAAGGCGGCGCTGGCGCTGACGGCGGCGTCCTGGGCCATCCTGGCGGTGATCAAGTACCGGGGGGTCACCACCCCGGGCCCGGTGCTGGAGGCCGGGCTGCGCGAGGAACTCGGCGACGACTACGAAGAGGCGCTGGCCAAGCTGCCCCAGACGGAACCGCGGCGCAGCGGGCGGCGCATGCTGCCACTGGGCAACACCGTGGCCCGCCGCCGGTACGTCCAGAAGACCAACGTGGTGTCCTACGGTCCCCACGGCCGCGCGAACCTCGCCGACATCTGGCGCCGCCACGACCTGCCGCGCGACGGCAAGGCGCCGGTGCTGCTGCAGGTGCCCGGCGGCGCCTGGGTGATCGGCATGCGCCGCCCCCAGGCCTATCCGCTGATGAGCCACCTGGCCGCCCGCGGCTGGGTGTGCGTGTCGATCGGCTAC
>NZ_LZKV01000085.1:0-3422 GCF_001672995.1 Mycobacterium sp. 1482292.6
ACCCACCGAACATCACGGTGTCGTCCTCCACGGTGATGTGGTGGCTGCGCAGGTCACCGTGGGCGATCTGGCGGTCGGGTGGGTGGTGGGCGCGCTGGTGGTGCTCGTCGTCGGCACGCCCGCGCTCGAGGTGCCGTTGGACGCGGCGGTGCGCGCCCTGGCCAAGGCGGGCTTCACCGTCACGCGGCTCACCGTGGTCCGGCCGGCCGGCCGTGGCCCGCTGATCCTTTCGGCGGAGGGCGAACATCTCGGTGACACGGCGCTGATCGAGTTGTACGGCCCGCATCAACGCAGCGGCGGAGCGCTGCGCCAGCTCTGGGGAAAGCTGAAGCTGCGCGACGCCGAAACCGCGCCCCTAGTGACCTCCATGCGCCGCGCCGTCGAACACCGCGCGCTGATGGCGATCGCCATCGGCAACGCGGGCCTGGCCAACACGGCGACGGTCGCGGTCGCGCCGCTGGACCGCGGCTGGATGCTGTACTCGCACCGGCGCCCGCTCGGCACCCCCATTGACGAATGCGCGACGACGACTCCCGTTGCCCGGCTGTGGGAATCGCTGAAAGTCCTCAACGACCGCCAGGCCCACCAACGAGCGCGCCGGGACGATGGCGCTGACCACCAGATGGATCGGAACGAAGGCCAGCAGCAGGGCCCACCACCAGTGCCGCCAGCGCGCCGGCAGCCAGGGCCCCGACACCGTCAGCACCGCCGCCAGCATCCCGATCCACCGCGGGTCGTCGAGGAACTGCGCCGGCAGCGTGGTCAGCCGGTCGAGGGCGTCGAAGTGCCACCGCGGCGCGGCGAGGCCGGTGCCGCTGATCGACAACAACACGATCGCGCTCAGCCCCGCGGTGGCGTAGGCGCCCAGCAGTTTCCACTGCCCGGCGACGCTCAGGCCGATGAGGATCATGAACGGCAACGCCACGATCGCAAGGCCGTAGATCAGGTACGCCACGTCGGATTGGGTCGGCGACAAGACGCCGACGATCTGCGACACGGATCTCTCCAGCGCGATCCACTGCGGGCGGGTGATCACCGAGCCCGTGATCACCAGCGCCAGGAAGAGCAACGCCAGGATCAGCCGCAGGATGTCGTTGGTCCGCCGGGTCAACGGCTGCAGCAGGTTGCCGGAGACGATGATGTCGCGCCCGTCAACTCGCATGTATGAAGGATCCTTCGGCTTCGCTCGGCACCGCTGAGCCTTGCTTTCGGCCCGCGCAGTGGCCCGCCGACAAGTTAACGCAATACCCGGTTCGTTGACAGCTTCCACTCATCCGGCGCGCGTAGGGTCGGGTAGGTAGGCGTGCTAGCGAATTGGGGGCGGGTGGCGGCGTGGCCAGGACGGACGACGACAGCTGGGAGATCACCGAGAGCGTGGGCGCCACGGCGCTGGGCGTGGCGGCGGCCCGGGCCGCGGAGACCGAGAGCGAGAACCCGCTGATCAGCGATCCGTTCGCGCGGGTGTTCCTGCAGGCCGCGGGAGCGGGCGTGTGGGACTGGTTCGCGGCCCCCAACCTGCCCGCCCAGGTCGCCGAGATCGATCCGGACCTCAAGCCGCGGATGCAGGGGATGGTCGACTACATGGCCGCGCGGACGGCGTTCTTCGACAAGTTCTTCCTCGACGCGACCGGCGCGGGCGTGCGGCAGGTGGTGATCCTGGCGGCCGGGCTGGACTCGCGGGCGTGGCGGTTGCCCTGGCCGGACGGCACCACGGTGTACGAGTTGGACCAGCCGCGGGTGCTGGAGTTCAAGTCCGCGACGCTGCGCGACAAGGGCGCCGAGCCGACCTGCGAGCTGGTCAGCGTTCCCGTCGACCTGCGCCACCACTGGCCGTCCGCCTTGCAGGGCGCGGGATTTGACGCGCACGCGCCCAGCGTGTGGTCGGCCGAGGGGCTGTTGCCGTTTCTGCCGGCGACCGCCCAGGAGTTGTTGTTCGAGCGGGTACAGGCGCTCGGCACGCAAGGCAGCCGGATCGCCGTGGAGGCGCCAGGCCCCGACTTCCTCGACGAGGGCGCCCGCGACAGGCAGCGCCAGACCATGCAGCGGGTGCGCGACCTGATGGCCGAACTGGAGCCCGACCGCGACATTCCCGACGTGCAAGACCTGTGGTACTTCGAGGAACGCGAAGACGTGGCCGACTGGTTAGGTCGGCACGGCTGGGACGTGACGGTCACCCCGGCCCCCGAGCTGATGGCCGGGTACGACCGCAGGCCACCACAAGACATCGACGACGCCACACCACAGACGCTGTTCGTGTCTGCGCATCGGACGAGAGGAAACTGACTGTGCCCAGGACCGACAACGACAGCTGGGAGATCACCGAAAGCGTGGGGGCGACCGCGCTGGGGGTGGCCTCGGCCCGCGCGGCGGAGACCCGTAACGAAAACCCCTTGATCACGGACCCATTCGCGCAGGTTTTCCTTGACGCCGCCGGGGACGGCGTGTGGAACTGGCATTCCGCGGCGCAGTTGCCGGCCGAGATCATCGAGGCCGAGCCGACGTTGCCGCTGCAGATGCAGTCGATGGTCGGTTATATGGCCTCGCGCACAGCGTTTTTCGACAGTTTCTTCCGCGAAGCGACCGGCGCAGGCATTCGCCAGGCGGTGATCCTGGCGGCCGGCCTGGACGCGCGGTCCTGGCGGTTGGCGTGGCCTGCGGGCACGACGGTCTACGAGCTCGACCAGACCAAGGTGCTGGACTTCAAGGCGGCCACGTTGGCCGAACATGGGGCGCAGCCCGCCTGTAATCGCGTCGCGGTGCCGGTGGACCTGCGCCAGGATTGGCCGACCGCGTTGCGGCAGGCGGGTTTTGACGCCGACGCGCCCAGCGTCTGGTCGGCCGAGGGATTGATGCCCTATCTGCCGGCGGCCGCCCAAGAGCTGCTGTTCGAACGCATCCAGGGGCTGACCGCGCCGGGCAGCCGGGTGGCCGTGGAGGCCCTGGGTCCGAAGTTCCTCGACCCGCAGGCCCGCGCCAAGCGCCGCGAGCGGATGGATCGGATCCGCGGGCTGATGGCCGGCGTGGATCCGGATCGTGAGATACCCCGCACCGACGAACTCTGGTATTTCGAGGAGCGCGAGGACGTCGGCGAATGGTTCGGCCGCCACGGCTGGGAGGTGACGGTCACCCCGGCCGACGAATTGATGGCCGGCTATGGGCGTGCGGCGCCCGAGGAGGTTCGCGACTACGTGCCCGGCAATCTGTTCGTCGCGGCGCAGCGCGCGGCGAGCTAGCGCCAATGTCCACGGCGGGGTAGGCGGTCCAGGCGCGAACGAATACCTCTGCGCCCCAACGTTTTAGAGCACCGATGCGTTGCCGGTAAGGACCCGTCGTCCCTAGTTGTTTGGTGGTGGGTGGGGTTGGAAGGGTGTGTACCACCACCAGTCGGCGCGTTCGCCGATCGGTCCCGGACACGGCGCCAC
>NZ_LZKV01000086.1:0-783 GCF_001672995.1 Mycobacterium sp. 1482292.6
GCGGGCAGTCGTACACCGCCACCACCCTGGGCGAGCTGGAAAAGAGCTACAACGCCATCGAGAACGAGATCGGCTACCGCACGGTGCCGGGGCCGGGCAGCTCCGGCTGGCTGCGGCTGGCCGTGCTGACCGCCCTGATCGCGACCGCGCTGGCACTGCTGATCAACCGGCGCCTGCCCAGCTGACTCAGGCGGGCAGCCTGCGGTTCAGCAGGAGCCCGGCCAGGATGGCGCCGGCCAGGACGAACGCGCCGAGCAGCATCCAGGCCAGGCTGGCGTCGCCCTTCACGGTTTCGTAGCCGATCTGGCGCTGCAGCGTCGAGTACACGTTCTTCAGCGAGTCCAGGCTGTCGGCGTTGTACGACTGCCCGCCGGACAGCTTGGCCACCATCTTCATCTGGTCGGTCGAGACCGGGACGGCGATGCGCTGCCCGTCCATCTCGATCTCGCCGCCCTTCGTCCCGAACGAGATCGTCGAGATCGGCACGCCCTCGTCCTTGGCCAGCCGCGCCGCCGTGTAGACGCCGTCGTGCGGATCGCTGGGATTGGAAGGCTTGTTCTCGCCGCCGTCGGAGAGCAGCACGATGCGGGCCGGCGGCGGTTTGTCGCCACCGGCGACCGCGGTGGCGCTGATCGCGTGCAGCGCGGTGAAGATGGCCTCGCCGGTGGCGGTGCTGTCGGCGAAATCCAGCTTCTTCAGCGCGTCGATGGTGGCCTGGTGTTGCGGGGTCGGCGGGACCAGCAGGTAGGGCGTGCCGGCGAACCCGACCAGGCCGAGGTTGAT
>NZ_LZKV01000087.1:0-12812 GCF_001672995.1 Mycobacterium sp. 1482292.6
GCGTGGGAGGCGGGGTGGGTGCCAGCGCCACCGGGACGAGCGCCGGCTCCCGCCCCGGCCTCCGCGCCGGCCGCCACATCCGCGCCGGCCACGCCCGGGGCGCCGCCGCCCACACCGGCGGGCCCGCCGGTGGCGGCGATGCAAAGCCTCGGCTACCTGGTCGGTGGCCTGACCGCGGACGCCCGCAGGGCCGCGAGCACCAGCGCCCGGGCGCGCCGGGCGGCGGCGGCCGACGCGGCCGGAGAAGAGGCGGTGGCGCTGCCACAGGACGAGACGACGAAGACGCGCCGGCACCGGGTCAAGGTCACCGAACTCGGCCGCGGGTACGAGTACCTGGATCTCGAGCCCGAGCCGTCGACGGCCTCCGACCGGCCCGCGCCGGCGATGGGGTTCGCCGGAACCATCGCCACCAGGGCCGCCACCGGACCGGCCGGAGTGAGCGCAGTGGCCGTCGACGAGCTCGACGACAGGCCGCGCATGCCGTTGCTGCCGGGTACCTGGAGCCCCGATCCGACAGCATCGAAATCCTAAGGAACATCGGCCTTTTGGCTCGCACCGAGCGCTGCGGCCCGGACCCACAGCACCGCCCCGTGCGATCGGCCGGCGCGAAAAGCCCGAGGCGGTAACCTAGCCCGCATGCAAAGTTCGTCGGTTGTCGGCCTGCTACGGGAGCGCGCCGGCCTGCAACCCGACGACTTGGCGTTCCGGTACACCGATTACGAGCAGGACTGGGCGGGCGTCACCGAGACCCTGACGTGGGGACAGCTGTATCGGCGGACCCTGGCCGTGGCGCACGAGGTGAGGCGGCACGCCGGCACCGGGGACCGCGCCGTCATCCTGGCCCCCCAGGGCCTGTCCTACATCGTGGCGTTCCTGGGCGCGATACAGGCCGGGCTCATCGCGGTCCCGCTCTCGGTGCCGCAGCCGGGCTCACACGACGAGCGCGTCGCCGCCGTCCTGGCCGACACCACGCCCACCGTCGTCCTCACCACGGCCGCGGCCGCCGCGGCCGTCGACGAGTGTGTGCACCGCACGGACTCGGCCACCGCCGACCCCGCCCCGACGGTCATCGCCGTCGATGCGCCGGGTTCGGACTTATCGCCGTCGACGGGCATCCGGATCAGCGGCGACCCGCACATCGCATACCTGCAATACACGTCGGGCTCCACGCGTGTTCCGGCCGGGGTGATGGTGTCGCACCGCAATCTTGCGGCGAATTTCGCGCAACTGATGGCCGCGTACTTCCCCGACTTCAACGGCGTGGCCCCGCGCGACACCGTGTGCGTGTCCTGGCTGCCGTTCTACCACGACATGGGTTTGATGCAGGGCGTCATCGCACCCATCCTGGGCGGCTACCTGGGCGACGTGACGAGCCCGGTCGCGTTCCTGCAACGCCCAGCGCGCTGGATTCACGCGATGTCCCAACCCAATCCGGTCTTTTCGGCCGCCCCGAACTTCGCCTTCGAGCTCGCGGTCCGCAAGACCACCGAGGCGGACCTGGCCGGAGTCGACCTGGGCAACGTCATCAGCATCGTCAGCGGCGCCGAGCGGATCCATCCCGCCACGCTCGACCGGTTCTGCAAATGGTTCGCCCCGTACAACTTTCGCGAAGAAATGATGCAGCCGTCCTACGGCCTGGCCGAAGCGACCGTCTATGTGGCCAGCCGGGCCAGGGCCGGCGGCCCGCGCGTCGTCCACTTCGAACCGGAGCGGCTGTCGGAGGGCAGCGCGCAGCCGTGCTCGGCGGAAACCGGGACACCGCTGCTCAGCTACGGCACGCCGGCGTCGCCGTCGGTGCGGATCGTCGACCCCGACACCCGCACCGGATGCGCGGCCGGAACGGTCGGCGAAATCTGGGTCAACGGCGGCAATGTCGCCGACGGCTACTGGCGCAAGCCGCAGGAAACCCGGCGCACCTTCGCCGGCGTCCTGGCCGACCCGCCGCCCGGCGTCCCCGAGGGCCCGTGGCTGCGCACCGGCGACCTCGGCTTCGTCTGCGACGACGAACTGTTCATCGTGGGCCGGATGAAAGACCTGCTGATCGTCTACGGCCGCAACCACTACCCCGAGGACATCGAGTCGACGGTGCAACGGATCACCGGCGGCCGGGTCGCGGCGATCGCGGTCCCGGTCGACGAGACCGAAAAGCTGGTCACCATCATCGAATTCAGCAAGCGCGGCGAATCCGACGAGGACGCGCGCCACCGGCTCGACGTCGTCAAGAACGACGTCACCGCGGCGATCTCGAAGTCACATGGGCTCAACGTCGCCGATCTGGTGCTGGTGGAACCGGGATCGATTCCCACCACCACGAGCGGCAAGATCCGGCGCGCGGCATGTGTCGAGCAGTACCGTCGCCAACGGTTCGCCCGGTTGGACGCCTAGCCCTACTGGCTGTTGGCCGTCTGGGCTTCCCCGAGGAAGTGACCCACCACATCGGGGCCGTTGGAGTGCAACTTGATGGACAGCTCGAGCAGCCTGTCCTTGACCTGCTTCGGCAGCAGCTCGATCGAGCGAGTGGTGGCCGAGTCGTATTTGGCTCCCGGAAAGCGCTGCAGGAGAGCATCTTTCTGCTCTTCGGTGGTGTAGATCTCGAGCAGCTTCATGCCGGCGAACGCCTCGATGGCCCGGTCCGCCATTCCTGCATTCGCCAGGGCTTCCAACCGTTCCTCGTTGATCCAGACGTTGACCTTGATCTTCTTCTCGGCGGTGCTCATGAGTTCTCCAATTGGTTCAGCGTGAAGACCGGCAGTCTGTCCTTGAGGTACTCCTCGGTGACGAACGGCGAACCCTGGCCATACTTGGCGGCGCTGTCCATCACGATTTCGAACACCTCGTGCCGCATCACCTTCTGGGTCGGCTTGACCTCGTCGGTCAGGATGCTTCGAATCAGGCTGCCGCTGAAGCTTTGTGACTGATCGTCATGACCGCACAGGGCCGAATTGGTGACCTCCTGGCACACCGGACAGTACCAGTTCTCCCGCAGGAACACCGGTTTGATCCCCAGCTCGCTGCGATATTGCTTGAGGATGTTCTGGGAATCGTAGGGGTGGTAAAAATCGCCCACGCCCGCATGATCGCGCCCGAACATGTGATGCGTGCAGCCCAGGTTCGTCCGCAGGATCGCGTGAAAGATGGCCTCCCGCGGCCCCGCGTAGCGCATGTCCCACAGCGTGAACGACACCAGGTGGACCTCCTCGCGGAAATATCCGCTGGTCCGCAACTCGTTCTGCGCCAACAGGATCGCCTCGTCGATGTAATCCCCGACCCGCTTCTGGCCGATGATGGCGTTGACCAGCACGCCCGTGTTCAGGCTGTCGACGGGCTGGTCCTCATTGGCCGCCAGCCACGCCTGCTTCATCAACGCCTCGTGGCCGGTGTGCGGAACGTTTCGGGTCTGATGGGCGACGGCGCGCTTCCAGTCCTTTTTCGCCAGCGCGTCCTTGTGCTGCCGCGGCGTGAGCCAGAAGCTCTTGAAGGGCTCGTTGAACACCGGCTCGTTGATGAGCGTGATGTCGCCGCCGATGAAACGATCCGCATAGGCCAATGTCTTCTTCACGCCCGGATGCCGGGAATCGGTAGTGCCATAAGTCTTTTCGGCCATCCGCTGCAAGTCGTACTGGTAGATCTCGGAGACCTCGAACAGCGCCATCGGGGCGTCGAGATATTCGAGGACGACGCTTTCGCCCTCCTTCACCCCGAACTTCTCGACGTCTTCTGCGGACAGATCGAACACGATCGGGATGCTCCACAGCGTGCCGTCGGGTAGCTGGAAGTCGTCCAGCGTGCCATCCACTTCGCGCCGGCCCATGAACCCGGTGAGCGGGGTGAAGAAGCCGTAGGACAGGCTGATCACCTCGTGCGCGGTGGCCTTCGAGATCGGGACGCGCGGCAACCCGTCGATCCGGCTCGCCGCATTCTCGGTGGACACTCGTTCCACGATCGGCTTGCCGTTATGACCTTGGTAGCTCATATAAGTGACCTCGTTTCGCGTAATCAGCGGTTGTCCGTGCGGTGGACGGCTCCCGACGCCGTCGTCGCCGAACCCGTCCGCTAAGCGTTCCGGACCGCTCCCGAGATGACGCCTACCCGCTCGAGATGGGCGATCACTTCCTCGGCCAGCGTGTCCGCGTCCTTGTTGCCGCCTTCGAGGCGCAGCTCGGGCTGCGCCGGAGCCTCGTAGGGGTCGTCGATCCCGGTGAACCCCTTGATCTCGCCGGCCCGGGCTTTCTTGTAGAGGCCTTTGGGATCGCGCTGCTCGCAAACCTCGATCGGGGTGTCGATGAAGATCTCCTGGAAATCGCCGTCGTTCAGGGTGGCCCGGATGGCGTCGCGATCGCGCACGTAGGGGCTGATGAAGGCCGTCAACGCGATCACGCCGGACTCGCAGAACAGCTTCGCAACCGCGCCGATGCGGCGGATGTTCTCCTCGCGGTCCTGGGCGGAAAAACCAAGGCCGAACCGCTTCGCGAACTCCGTTCCGTGCCGCTCTTCGAGCAGTTCCGGTCCGGCGTTGAGCCCGTAGCGGACGTTGTCGCCGTCCAGCAGGAAGCTGCGGATGCCCCGCTCGTAGAGCTTCTGCTCGACGACGTTGGCCACGGTGCTCTTGCCGCTGCCGCTGAGCCCGGTGAACCAGATGACGCAGCCTTTGTGCCCATTGAGGCTCTCGCGCTCGGCGCGGCTTATCTGATGCTCGTGCCACGTGATGTTGTTGGCCATTCCCAGCTCCTGTTCACAACGTTCCGCCCCGCGCGCATGGACGCGTGCGCACGGATTCTCGCCCGCCGCATCGATCCTGGCCACACACCGTCACCATATTGTTTATCAATCAATCCGGATCAGAACCAGTCCACAAGTAAAGATGGTCAACTTAGGAGAGTTTCGCGCTGTGCTGCGGCGATCCGGCAAGCACCACCGCATCGCGCCCGTTCGACCGGCCCGGCCGACGATCGCGGCGGCCCGATGGGGCGCGGCGGAAGGGTAAAGACCGGCGGAATTTTATTTACCCGCCTCGCCCGCGACGCGTGGGCGGCTCAGGGCGCTGAGGGCGCGGCTTCCAGATCGGCCAGCTCGTCGCACAAGTGCTCGGCCAGATCGCGGACGGTGGTGATCTTCGTCGGGCTGATGCGCACACCCGTTTCGGTTTCGATGCGGGTCCGCAGCTCCAAGTTGCCCAGCGAGTCCAGACCGTAGTCGGATAGCGGCCGGTCCGGATCGATGGTGCGCCGCAGCAGCAGGCTGATCTGGCCGGACACCAACCGCCGAATGGCCGACGGCCACTCCTCGCGCGGCAGCGCCCGCAACTCCGCGAGAAACTTGCCGGCGTCCGGTTTGCCGTGGGCCGACGAGCCGAACGCCTCGGCGAAGCGGCTGCGTTGGGCGAAGGAGGCCAGCCAGGGCGTCCCCATGATCGGCGCGTAGCCCGAGTACGGGCGGTCGTGACGCAGCAGCGTTTCGAAGGCGCGGAACCCCTCGGCCGGTGCGATCGCGATGCCGGCGTCCCGGGCCAGCGCCGTCGCGCGGCCCACCTCCGACCACGCCCCCCACGCGATCGAGGTGGCCGGCAGACCGCGGGCCCGGCGCCAGTAGGCGAATGCGTCCAGCCAGCTGTTGGCCGCGGCGTAGGCGCCCTGCCCCGGCGAGCCCACCAGCGCGGCGGCCGACGAAAACGCGCAGAACCAGTCCAGTGCCCGCCCGGTGTCTTCCTCCCGCAGGGCTTGATGGAGGTTCCACGCGCCGTAAGCCTTTGGCGCCCAACACCGATCGATCAGCTCGTCGGTGACATTCGCCAAAGTGGCGTCCTCGACCACCGCCGCCGCGTGCAGCACCCCCCGAACCGGCAGTCCGGTGGCCGTGGCACACGCCACCAGCCGCTCGGCCGTCTCCGGCTCGGCGACGTCACCGCACTCCACCGCGATGTCGGCCCCCGCGGCGCGCAGACGCTCGATCGCTTCGCGCGCCCGCTCGTCGGGTTGCGAACGCGAGTTCAGCACGATTCGCCCGCAACCCGCGTCGCGCGCGGCCATCTGGCCGGCCAGGAACAAGCCCAGCCCGCCGATGCCGCCGGTGATGATGTAGGCGCCGTCGGACCGGAACGGCCGCACCGTGTCCGGCGGCACGACGGCCACACTGCTTCCCGCCCGCGACACGTCCAGCACCACCTTGCCGGTGTGCCCGGCGGCGGCGACCAGGCGCACCGCGGCGGCGGCGTCGCGAATCGGATAGTGCGTGGTGCTCGGCATCGGCAGTTCGCCGGCGGCGGTGCGCTGGTACACGGTGCTCAACAAACGCCGAACCGTCTGCGGGTGACTGAAAGTCAGCAGCGCGAGGTCGACCGCGAACAACGACAGATTGCGACGAAACGGGAACAGCCCCAAGTGGGTATCGCCGTAGATGTCACGCTTGCCGAGCTCGATGAAGCGCCCACCCACGGCCAGCAGTTCGATTCCCGCGCGTTGCGCGGCGCCGGGCAGCGAGTTGAGCACCACGTCGACGCCGTATCCCTGCGTGTCCGTGCGGATCTGGTCGGCGAATTCCGTGCTGCGTGAGTCGTAGACGTATTCGATACCCATGTCCCGCAACAGTTTCCGACGCTGCGGGCTGCCCGCGGTCGCGAAGATCTGACAGCCCACGGCCCGGGCGATCGCGATGGCCGCCTGGCCGACGCCGCCGGTGCCGGAGTGGATGAGCACCTTGTCGGTCGGCGAGATGCGGGCCAAGTCGTGCAGGCCGTACCATGCGGTCGCGGCCGCGGTGGGCACCGCGGCGGCGTCTTCGAGCGGCACCTCGGGCGGCAGTGTGACCGCGTGCCGGGCGTCGGCGATGACGAAGGTGCCCCAGCACCCGTTGCGCGACATGCCGCCGACACGGTCGCCGACCTGATGCTCGGTGACGTCCGGTCCGACGGCGGTCACCACGCCGGCGAAGTCACCGCCCAACCGCTGCTGGTAGCCCTCGAGCGTGGGATAGCGCCCAAAGGCGACAAGGACATCCGCGAAGTTGACGGTCGACGAGGTCACCGCCACCTCGATCTCCCCCGGCCCGGGCGGCACCCGGTCGAACGCGGTGAACTCCAGCGATTCGAGGTCACCGGGAGTGCGGATCTGCAGGCGCATGCCGTCCCGCTCGTGATCGACGACGGTGGTGCGCCGCTCGGCCGGGCGAAGTGGGCCGGGCCGCAGCCGCGCGGCGTACCACTGGCCGCCACGCCAGGCGGTCTCGTCTTCCGCCGAGCCGCTGTTCAGCTGCAGCGCAACCCGTTCGGGGTCGGTCGCGTCGTCCACATCGATCTGGGTGGCGCTCAGATGCGGGTGCTCGGAGTCGATCACCCGCATCAGCCCGCGCAGCCCGGCCTGCTCCAGGTTCGCCACATCACCGGCGGTCACGGTGGCCGCGTTTCGGGTCACCAGATACAGCCGCGGCGACTCCCCGGGCAGCTCCGAGAGCTCACGGGCGACGGCCGCGAGGTGCGACACGTAGTCCCGGCCGCGCCGCCCCGCCTGCGGATCGCCCGCGGCGCCATCCGATGCCACCACGACGACGCCGGTGAGCCCCTTCAGCGGCCCGTGGCCGTTGGAGGCGGGCTGCCCACCGCCGCACAACAGCGCCCGCAGCCGTGTGGTGTCCGCGGACCCGACGGGATCACACACCGAGACGCATTGCCCGCCATCGGTATTCAAGACTTCTGCCAGCCGCGTCGCGAACGGGTCGGGCCCGTCTGACGCGCCGAGCAGCACCCAGCGGCCCGGTTCGGTCTGCGTCGCGTCGGGCAGTTCCTTGGGTTCCCAGTCGATGGTCAACAGCCGCTCGTTGAGCAGTCGCCGGGCGTGTTCGTGTTCGGAGGCGCCGCCGACCAGCCGCAGCCCCTCGACGCTCAACAGCACCGTTCCGGACTGGTCCAACACGTCGAGGTCGGCCTCGCACTCGCCCGGGCGCGAGGACGTGACCCGGGCCAGGCAGTACTGCGCGTTGCGCGTCGAGTGATAGTTGCGCAGTCTGCGCACCCCGACCGGCAACAGCAGACCGCCGGCGCCGGCCTGTTGCACCTCGGGCGATACGACGACCGCCTGGAAGCACGCGTCGAGCAACGCCGGGTGTGCGGTGTAGGCCGGCTGCTGCGATCGGATCGCGCCCGGCAGCGCGACTTCGGCCAGCATCGTGGTGATGCCCCCGTCGGCGACCAGCACCGCGGCCAGCCCCGAAAACGCCGGGCCGTATTGAATTCCCACGGCGTCGAACGCCTTTCGCAGTTCCGCGCCGTCCAGGCGGGATGGGTGGGCGGCGATCAGCGTTGCCAGGTCGTGCGCGGGCGGCTGCGCAGGCCCGGGTGAATCCGCGTCGTCGCCGGGTAGGGCGCGCAGCACCGCGCTGGCCCGGCGGATGCGTTCACCGTCCTCGTGGGTGTCCACGGTGAAGTCGAGAACACCTGGGGCGGCCAGTGTGGCGGCCGAGGAGGCCGGCGTCTGGCCGGCCAGGAGCAGTGTCTGTTCGAACTTGACGTCGCGGACCTCGGCGCGTTCGCCGAGCGCCGCGCGAGCGGCCGCGAGCGCCATCTCGCAATAGCCCGCGCCGGGAAACGCTGCGACACCGTGGATTTGGTGATCGCTCAGCCACGGGTGGGCGTCGGTGCCCACCTCCCCCTGCCAGACGTGGCGCTCGGGTTCCTCCCGTAGGTGCACGTGCGCACCGAGCAGGGGGTGTACGGCCTGGACCGGGGCGCCGCGTGCGTGCTCATTGGCCTCGCGGCTCAGCATCAACCGGCGATGCGTCCACGTCGGCAGGGGGGCATCCACCAAGCGACCCGTCGGGTATCGGACGGAGAAGTCGACCACCGCGCCCGCGCTGTGCACGTCGGCGACGACGCCGCGCAAGCCGACTGGCAGTTGCTGGTCGCGGCGCATGGCCGCCAGGGCGGCGATGGGCATGTCCAGGCTGCCGGCGTTCTGCTCGACGGCGTGCGTCAGCAGTGGGTGCGGCGCCAGCTCACCGAAGACGCGGAAGCCGTCCTTGAGGGCGGCCTGCACAGCGGCCGCGAATCGCACGGTGTAGCGCAGGTTTTCGGCCCAGTAGTCAGCTGTGAACGAGGGCCGCTCGCGCGGGTCCCACAGCGTCGCCGAATAGTAGGGCACCTCGGGCGTCATCGGTTGCAGGCCGGCGAGGGCCGCGACCAGCTCGTCGAGGATCGGGTCCACCTGCGGCGAATGCGAGGCGACGTCCACCGCCACCTCGCGCGCCAGCACGTCCTGCTCTTGCCAGGCCGCGACCAGATCGCGGATGGTCGGGGCGTCGCCGCCGACTACGGTCGACGTAGGCGACGCGACCACGGACAGCACGACGTCGGAGATGCCGCGAATCGACAGTTCCGACAACACTTGTTGGCCCGGCAGCTCCACCGATGCCATCGCGCCGCTGCCCGCGATCCGCGCCATCAGCTTCGAGCGACGGCAGATCACGCGCACACCGTCGGCCACCGACAACCCGCCGGCGACGACGGCGGCCGCGGATTCGCCGAGCGAATGCCCGATGACGGCGCCGGGACGCACGCCGTAGGACTTCATCGTCTCGGCGAGCCCGACCTGCATCGCGAAGAGCGTTGGCTGCACCCGCTCGATGTCGGTCAGCGTCTCCGGTGCCGACATGGCCGCGGTGACCGAAAAGCCCGACTCCGCAGCGATCAACGGTTCGATGGCGGCGATCGTCGCGGCGAAGACCGGCTCGTTGGCCAGCAGTTCGGCGCCCATCTTCGGCCACTGCGAACCCTGGCCGGAGAAGACCCACACCGGTCCGCGGTCGCCTTGCCCCACCGCGGGCGGGTACGGGATGCCGCTCTCGGCGACCGCGCGCAGCTGGGCGCCCAACTCGTCGACGGTGCCGGCCGAGAGCACGGTACGCACCGGGCGGTGCGCGCGCCGCCGCGACAGCGTGTAACCCAGATCCCTGAGAAACGAGCCACATTCGCCGTCGGCAGCGCCGTGCTCGTCGAGCCAGGCCGCCAGGCGGGCTGCCGTCACGCGCAGTTGCTCGGCGGAGGTGGCCGACAGGGGAAACAGCAGCGGCCCTCGCGGTTCGTCCGCCGCCTGGGCCGGCGCCTGTTCCGGTGCCTGTTCCACTATGGCGTGCACGTTGGTGCCCGACATCCCGTAGGACGACACCGCGGCACGGCGCGGGTGACCCTTGCCGGGCCATGGCGTATTGCTCTGCGGCACAAACAGATTGGTCTCGATCCGGGCCATCTCGTCGGGCAGCCGGGTGAAGTGCAGATTCCGCGGTACCACGGCGTGCTGCAGCGCGAGGATCGCCTTGATCAAGCCCAGTGGCCCCGAGGCCGACTGCAGGTGGCCGAAGTTCGTCTTCACCGATCCCAGGGCGCAGGCACCGCCGACGCCGTACACGGCGGCCAGGCTGGTGTATTCGATCGGGTCGCCGACGGGAGTGCCGGTGCCGTGCGCCTCGACGAGGCCGACCGTGGCCGCGTCGACGCCTGCGAGCTGCAGGGCTTTGCGGTAGACGGCGACCTGAGCCGTTGGCGAGGGCGCCGCAATGTTCACGGTGCGACCGTCCTGATTGGCCGCGGTGCCGCGCAGCACGGCCAGGATGCGATCGCCGTCGCGCTGGGCGTCGTCGAGCCGCTTGAGCAACAGCATGACGCAGCCCTCGCCCGACACGAAGCCGTCGGCGTGCACATCGAAGGCGTGGCAGCGGCCGGTCGGGGACAGCATGCCCTGCAGCGAACCGGTGACGGACTTGCGCGGTTCCAGCGTCACCACCACGCCCCCGGCCAGGGTGAGGTCGGATTCGCCGCTGCCCAGGCTGCCGCACGCCTGGTGCACGGCCATCAGCCCCGACGAGCACGCCGTGTCCACGGTGACCGCCGGGCCGTGCAGCCCGAGGGCGTACGCGACTCGCCCCGACGCGAAGCTGTTGGACGTGCCGGTGAATCCGTACGGCCCTTCGGCCGCGCCGCAGTCGGCGGACAGCAGCTCGTAGTCACCGTGGGTCAGGCCGACGAACACCCCGGTCTGCGATTGGGAAAGCGACGCGGGGTCCAGGCCGGCATGCTCGACGGCATCCCACGACGTCTCGAGCAGCAGGCGGTGCTGCGGGTCGATAGCGATGGCCTCACGCTCGGTCATCCCGAAGAAGTCGCAGTCGAAGCCGCCGACGTCGTCCAGGAACGCCCCCCACCGGGTCACCGATCGGCCGGGCACGCCGGGTTCGGGATCGTAGAACAGGTCGGCGTCCCACCGGTCGGCGGGAATCTCACCGACGAAGTCGTCACCGCGCAGCAACGCCTGCCAGAGGCGGTGCGGGGAGTCGATCCCGCCGGGAAGCCGGCAGGCCATCCCGATGACGGCGACCGGTGTGGCGTTCACGGCACGCAAAGTGCGAGTCCCCTATCCTTGCCCGATCTCTGAGGCGCCTATTATGCAGATGTCAGTTTAGCTTCGGACCAGGTCAGCTTAGCGGGAGTAAACAATTTCGGGTCGGCCTTGCGAAAACGGACCGCGACGGCCGAGGGGCCGCGAAAGCCGCGCCGCGACTGCGTAATTGCGCCCATCCCGGCCCACCGGGCGCCGCGACATCCGGCCGCCACCCGTCGTCGAGAGCCGGCGGGCGGGATCATCGAAACCGACTCACGCACAAGGCAATTCACGATTTCGCGGGTCGTTACGTGGCGCTGGTCTCTTCGGACTCTTCGGACTCGGTGTCGTTCGCGGGGTTCTCGATGACCTGATAGGCCGGATCGACCATCGAGATGGCCCGGGTGCCGGTCTGGCGGGCCTTCCCGGTGATCCGCAGCACCTGACCGGGCTGGATGTCGGCGCCGCCGTGGCCCGGGCGGAAGGTGACGGTCATTTCGCCGGTGCTGTCCCCGATGACGATCTGTCGGTGGGTGCGGCCTCGGGTGGTGACGTCTTCGACCTCGCTGACCCGGCCTTCGACGCTGGCGCGTTGCCCCGAGATCAGGCCGGCCACCATGACCACCGATCGCGGTCGCTGCGGGTGTTCGTAGGCGTCGACCTTGCGGTCTTCGTCCTGGGACACCCACGCCTCGAGCTTGTCGATCCCCTGTCCGATCCGCTGCTCCAAGGTGTCGGGGTAGGCCTCCCTGATCCGCGATTCGACGTCGTAGGGCACGATCGTCGCCGCGGCGTCGGGAATCAGGCTGACCGCTCGCGCGATCTTGTCGGCGGTGCGGTCGTGCAGCACGCGGCCCAGCAGCCGGGCGAAGGTTCGCCGCGGCAGCAGCACCGTCACATTGGTGCGCGCGTTCTCGTCACGCGCCTTGGCGACCAGCAGCTGCGCGGCCCGGCTGATCCGACGGTCCGGGCAGTCCACGATGCGCAGCGGGGTGTCGAGTTCGAAATGGTCCCAACGCTTTCGCAGCAGCGCCGCGTGGGCCGGGTCGACCATGAAATGCACCGCAATCAGTTCGTCGGCCCGCAACCCCCTGCCGTAGCGCAGCGCCTCGATCACCGCCAGATCGACCGAGTCGACGAACACGAACACCCGGTGCCGCGCGTACTTCACCAGCTCCGGGCGATCGGTGCGGAACATCTCGAGAATGGCGGCCTCGGCCCGGTATTCGCGGTTGAGCCGGGTCAGCATGAACACCAGCAGCGGGAACACGATGACCACCAGCCAGGCGCCCTCGGTGAATTTCGCCACCGCGAAGATGCCCACCACGATCGTCGACAGCACCGCCGCGGACAGGTTGATCGCCAGCCGGCGGCGCCAGCCCGGTTCCCGATGCGTCAGATGGTGTTTGGTCATGCCGTAGCCGGCCATCGAGAAGCCGGTGAACACCGCTC